>NZ_CEYAVF010000015.1:0-5704 GCF_982785585.1 Reinekea sp.
TGCCGCTGCCGGATGGCTTGTCACCCATCCGCTCGCCTGCCTCGGCACACCCCCCAACCAAGGCCTTTTTGACTGGCTGCTGTGAGATTTTAATAGCTTCTGAAAACGATCTTAATGCCTTGGATGCTAAGTCGGGTGATGGCGACACGGGCTCGACACTGGCAGGGGCCGCTCGCGCTTTAATCGAGGCAATGGATACTCTACCCTTGGCCGACCATACCCAGTTGTATCGAGCGATTGGGTTAGAGTTAAGCCAGACCATGGGTGGCTCATCAGGGGTATTGCTGGCGATATTCTTTGCCGCGGCCGGTGATGCGTCTTCGTCTGGTTTACCGATGCGCGAAGCGCTGCAAGCAGGCCTGGATCGGATGCGCCAAATTGGTGGTGCGAATCCCGGCGATCGCACCATGGTGGATGCCTTAGTGCCCGCATTGGATGCCCTGTCCGATGGCTTGCGTCATGCTGCCAGCGCGGCACGCGCGGGGGCCGACTATACCGCGACGCTGAGCACGGCCAAGGCGGGTCGTTCTGCCTATGTCAATGCAGAACAGTTGATCGGCCACGTGGATCCCGGTGCGGAAGCGGTTGCGCGCTTGTTTGAGCACTTGGCGTCATAATGCCATTAGGGTGATGAGGCTTTGTTATTGGGTGTCAAACCAGTGGGTCGGTTGGGACCCACTGGTTTGGCCGGCATCGATTAGCGCCGGCTTCGCTGGGGGATATGGACAGCATGAAATGCTAGGTATCAAAGCGGTGCCTTATTTACAGCGCGCAATAACAGGTTAAGATAGACAATCGCTTGTCGTCAGAGAGACCCCTCGCATGAAACTGCACCAACCTAAGCCGATCAATTTCTATCCTGTGGAATACATCCAAGGCTCCCTACCGATGGGCGGTTTTGTCGATAACACGCCGATCTATGCGGTCGTCCCAAGTCCAGAACTTATAGCGCCGGCGCAATGGCTCAACAACACCAGTCGCCATACCATCACCTTGGCCGATAAGCTTGCTTTCACGATCGAAAACGTCCTATCCGATGCCGAGGCTGACGCCATTATTGCCTTGACAGAACAGTTGGGTTATCGCGATGAGGCCCCTGGCATTCAAACCCCGCCAGGTATGCGCATGAACAAGTCCGTGCATTGGTTGGCCGATGAGACTTTTTTGGCCACCCTCTTTGAGCGCCTGCGACCCCATCTGCCGCCGGCCTTAGACGGCGACACCTTGGCAGACAGGCTCAGTCAACGGATCAACATGTACAAATACGACCAAAACGACGTCTTTAATCGCCATATAGACGGTGACTGGCCGGGCTATGGCTTAAGCGCCGACCAACAGTCCATGGTGCAGTGGACGGGTATGTGCTCCAAACTGACCATGTTGCTGTACCTCAACGGGCCAGAAGATGGCGTTCAGGGTGGCCAGACCCACCTCTACCAAAATGATGGCAAACGGTTGTCGATCACCCCTAAAAAAGGTCGCGCTTTATTTTTTCGACACGGGCATGGCTCTAATTCGGTTTTGCATGAGGGCGCCAAGGTCTTGGGTAGCACCAGCAAATATGTCGCCCGGGTTAACATCCTCTACAACAGTCGATATTAACTTGCACCCTAGTAGCCGACGGCGTCAGTCTTGCACGGTCTCAAGGGCATAAACCTCGTGGCCGTGATCTAAGCTCCACTGCTTTAAGCAGTGCATAACCGGCTTCAAGGTTCGGCCCAGATCGGTCAAGCTGTAGCACACGGCGAAGGGTTTCAGGCTGAGGACTTCACGAACCACCAGACCGGCCTGTTCCAGTTCACGCAGCTGCTTGGTTAGAATGCGTTGCGTGACGCCCGGCATTTGCCGCTGCAACTCATTGAAGCGATAACACTTATCGAACAATAGGGTCAGAACGATACCCTTCCATTTGCCACGTATAATTTCGAGCGTATTTTCCACCATACAACCGAGATTACAGTCATAATCCTTGTGTTTCTTCATCGGAAATCCCTACCCTTAGGTTGCTCAAAATTTTTTTGAATAGAATTATTCCTGTCTTCGCCAGCATCAATAAATCATTTTGAATTACTAAACCAGCCGAATACTAAACTATTTTACATCAACCTCCCTCGTCATCAACCGCCTCACCCATCAAAATATATATAAACCGATTTATTTTAAGTCTAAAAATTACCTATCAAAAAAAACCATAATAAACCAAGAACAAAAAATCTTCTAAAGGGCACCTAAATGTAACCTCATATCAATTTTGTGCCTAATTTACATCCACAGACGCCACCCTATAATTAAAAACAAGCAGGCAGTTAATTGCACAAGACTTATCAATCAAGAGGAACGCCCTATGACAATTATTAGCTTGTACTTGTATCGACCGGCTAATAGTCCACTTTATTTTGACAACCAAGAACCACCCCCTACCCCACCATGGCGAATAGGACGACTAACAACCTTAGGCTCTACAACGAAAATCGCCAACACAGATCAAACTAAACTGGGTAACTAAATACCGCCACTAGCACCACCCATCAACCATTAAATTTTTGTGTCATTTGCGCCCCGTAAACGACACTAGGATAGGGAATTTAACATGACACTTTTGCATACTATGTTACGGGTTCGGGATTTAACGAAAACACTGACATTTTTTCACGCGCTCGGTATCACGCAAGTGCGGCGAATCGACGAAGCCAATGGTCGATTTACGTTGGTCTATCTAACCGACAAGGCGGGCACCTTCGAGATCGAACTCACGCACAACTGGGATCAAGATAAGGACTATCTCAATGGTGACAATTTTGGCCATATCGCTGTCGGCGTCGACAACATCTATGAAAGCTGCGAAACATTAATGGCTCTGGGTGCCACCCTGGCGCGACCGCCACGAGATGGGCGCATGGCCTTTATTAAAAGCCCCGATAACATTTCGATTGAACTGTTACAACAAGGGCCTATAACCGCACCAGGCAAACCCTGGAACGAAATGCCAAACATCGGCACCTGGTGAGCTATCTTCTGGAGAGACAGTAATGAATAAGAATGTAAAGATGATCGTAATGGATCTCGACGACACCCTGCTAAACGACGACCTGGTGATCAGTGACTATACCAAACAAGTGATCAGTAATGCCCAGCGTTCCGGCATCAAAATAGTGATCGCATCGGGTCGGCCAACGCCGGCCATTTTACCCTATGCCCAGGAACTTAGGCTGGCGGACTACAACGGCTATGTTATTTCCTACAATGGCGCGATCGCCCATCGCTGCGATACCAATGAAGAAATATTTCGTTGCACCCTTACCTGGGACAATATTGATCTGCTCACGTCGGTCTATAAGGAAAAATCCGCCTTTATCCACACCTATATCGACGATCGAGTGGTTACCCCCGAACACAACCCCCACACTGATTTCGAGGGCCAATTAACGGGCATGCCGGTGGTCAAGGTGGACGATTTCCGCGCACAGATACAACAAGAAGTAGTCAAGATTCTGTTGTTAGAAGAACCAACACGGTTGAAGCAAATTGAGGTTGAGCTGCGGCCTTTAATCGGCGACACCATGAGCATGAATATCTCTAAGCCGTTCTTCCTTGAGTTCACCAACAAGCGGGTCGACAAGAGTAAGACAATCGATTTCCTTTGTGGGTTGGAGAACATTAATAAGCAGGATGTCATGGCGATAGGCGACAGCTACAACGACATCACCATGATTCGGGACTGCGGTTTGGGCGTGGCGATGCTCAATGGCCCGATGGATGTCAAAAAATATGCCGCACACATTACCCATTGCAACAACACAGACGGCGTAGCCACCGCCATCAATCGCTTTGCGCTAGCGGTCTAGTCGCTATTCCCAGGGAGCCACACAATGATTAAACGCACCAATGATTTTAACATCAATATCCGCACTAACCTGAAGGCCGGTGTCGGCGACATCCATATAACCGAATTTATTGATAGAGAAGAGATGATCAATTGTCGACTCCTGTGCGAACAGGTTGTGCCCGTTGGCGGTAGTATCGGTCAGCATATCCACAAGTACGAAACCGAATTCTATTTGATCCGCAAGGGCTTGGGCAAGGTTATCGAGCAGGACGGCAGCCATGAGGTGGGCCCGGGCGATGTGGTGATAACGGGCCACGGTGAAATGCACAGCATTGAAAATATTGGCGCGGAAGATTTAGTCATGACCGCCATTATCGTTACCCATTAGAGCGCAGCGGCGGGTCCCATCCTTAGGGGCCGTTTGGACTCGCCTTCGCCAGACCTTTTCGCTAGCAAGCAAAAAATAACCAGGACAAATCCCATGACGGCAAATCCCCTCACCTACGCAACCGAAAAACAAAAGATGCTCGCCAATCAGTTTTATAAACATCTCGATGCCGAACTCACTCAAGAACGCGATCGGGCCGCGGAACTAACCTATGATTTTAATCAGACTCGCGCTATTGAAAACGACCATCGTCGTGAAATACTCACACAATTGCTCGGCGCCCAGGGTGAGAACTGTGAAATAAAGCCGCCCTTCCGCTGCGATTACGGTTACAACATCGAACTGGGTCACAGGGTTTTTGTGAATTACGGCTGCATCATTTTAGACTGCAACCGAGTAGTTATTGGCGATGATACGCTGCTCGCGCCGGGTGTGCAGATCTCCGCCGCCTACCATCCCACCGACTATGAGCCTAGACGGGAAAAGCTGGAGTCGGCCGCGCCAGTCTTTATTGGTAAAAATGTCTGGATCGGGGCCGGTGCCATCATCTGCCCGGGGGTCAGCATTGGCGATAACACCACCATTGGTGCCGGCAGCGTGGTCACCAAAGATATTCCCGCTAAGGTCTTAGCGGTTGGCAACCCATGCCGGGTGATCCGCCAACTGGCATCCGAACCACCCCGGTAAATTCGTCAACAAACTAATAGGCCAAGCACCGTGACACATTTTAGCGAACTGAGCGAATATAAAGAAATCAAGCAAACCACCATCACCCGGAACGGGCCCAATAACAGCCAAACCGAAGTGACGCGAGAAGTCACCGAACGGCGGGTCGAACGCACCGACAGAACCGGCTCTGGCGCCAAGGCGCTGCTCCAAACAAATGAACAACCCGGCCATGCCTTTATTCGCGGCGTAAGCCATATCAATATAGGGGTCACCGATCTGCCCCTGGCGATTGATTATTACCAGCGGCTGTTCAATGTTACCCCGGTGCGAATATTTGAGCAGTTCCGTAACATCGGTTTTGCCCAAGCCGCGGGGTTTTTGGATCAGCCAGAACAGGTGTCGGTGAGCATCGCCTTTGTGGAGATTCCTGGTACCGGGCTAACCTTGGAGTTGATGCAATATCACAACCCGCCGGCGCAAAAAGTTGTCCGCGCCTATAAGGTCAATGCCGTTGGCGGTGTGCGCCATATAGCGCTCAAGGTGGTCGATATCGATCTGGCCTTCGCGCATGTAAAGAGCCTACCGGAAAACCAGCTAATTAATGCCTCACCGGAATACAAACCGTTCAAGATTGATCCGATTCAGGCCAGTGAATTCCGCCTATACGATCCAGATTTGGAGGCCGACAAGGCCGAGAAAGACCAGGTTTGCCGGATTGTCGGCAACATCCGTTACTTCTATTTTATCGACCCCCATGGCGTGCAATGGGAATTTGAACAGGGCCACGCCGGCATAGGAACAGACACAGGTCCAGAACCAGA
>NZ_CEYAVF010000015.1:5804-25075 GCF_982785585.1 Reinekea sp.
GGGAATTTGAACAGGGCCACGCCGGCATAGGAACAGACACAGGTCCAGAACCAGACATAGACGCACAGAACGGCGAATAGTGTCACCAGGGCTCAAACTGAACTCAGAGCATGACCGCAGGCGGTTTAAGGCGATTGAGTCAACCGCCATCAATGCGCTGTAGGGCTCGGGCCTAAAGCCGTGGTGCCGAAAACGCCCTAAAGTACGAATTTAGCTCCCACTGTGCGAAATTATTCGCCAGCTTTGGCGCCAAAGCAGCGTACACTTGCCGACCCCCTTATTCAGTGAGCTCGATTGTGTTGCGAAGTTACCTTAATCTCTCCAAACAATATTGGCCGATGCTCAGTTTCGGTCTTATCGCAGTCTTTTGGGGCAACTTTGGCCAGTCTTTTTTTCTGAGCTGGTATGGCGCATCGATTCAGCAGCAACTGGGACTGTCGGCCACCGCCTATGGTTCAGCCTATTCCAGTGCCACCCTGGTCAGCGGCCTATGCATCATGGCCATGGGTGGTCTGATCGACCGCATCCGCCTACAGACCTTTGTGCTCATAGTCGGGGCGGGCCTCTGTGCCGGGGCACTCTTGATGTGGCAGGTGTCCAGCCTACCGATGCTGATCGTGGCCTTCTTTATGTTGCGCTTTTTTGGTCAAGGCCTGTTGCCCCATACGTCAGCGACTACCATGGGGCGCTATTTCGGCCGCAATCGCGGCAAGGCGATGAGCATCGCCAACACCAGTGTCGCACTCGGTGAGATGACCCTACCGGCTCTTACGGTCTGGTTGATCGCACTGCTCGGCTGGCAATCGATCTGGCTGCTGATCGCCGCTACCGTGCCGTTGGTATTCTTGCCACTAACATTCTGGTTGTTGCGCCGCGCGGGTCCGCCAGAAATTGCCGCGCCAACGGTCGATACCGGTGACACCCCAGCCCGAGTGGACGGGTCGCGCCGCACCCTATTGCGGGACGGTCGCTTTTGGCGCGTACTGCCACTGGTATTGGCGCCGCCCTTTATCGTTACCGGTGTCTTCATCCACCAGGGATCGATCTTGGCGCAAAAGCACTGGAGTCCAGCCCTGTTTGCGCTTGGTTTTGTCCTCTATGGCGCCGCTCACTGGGGCACATCGATCGTCACCGGCGCACTGGTCGATCGCTACAGCGCCACCCGAGTGGTGCGCTTTATGGGGGTACCCTATATCGTCGGCCTGATCGCCGCCGGCCTGTTTGAAGGCAACGGCCTGGCTTTTGTGCTCATGGCCTCGATGGGCATCGGTATGGGCATGATGGGCCCGATCGTCGGCTCTATTTGGCCGGAGATATACGGCACTCGTAATCTGGGCAGCATCCGTTCGCTGATCACCTCGGTCGGCGTTCTCAGCACCGCCGCATCACCGATCCTGTTGGGCTGGTTAATCGACAGCGGCTATTCAATCAATAATCTATTGTTGAGTCTGGGGGCCTATGCCCTGCTAGCAAGTGTGTTGAGTCTTTATGCTTATCGACCGGCGGCGGTGAGACCCAACTAATAGAATAGATCGCCAGATAAATCCATCACTGGCTATTTCAATGCCAGCTAGGTACTTTTTTGGGTCTGTCTTGGCTTTGGGTCTGTCTTGGCTTTGCATCAGCGCTGCTTGCAATGGCTTCTTATAAATCGTACTCTGTCGACAGTTGACAGAGATAACACTGGTTGAGTAAATGCCTCAGACCCTTTTTGATGAAAAAATCAATGACCTAAGAACCCAGTCGCTGGGTACCATCATTGAGCACAGATTAGAGCATATGATTCTCGACGGTGAAATTCAGCCGGGCGAGCGCATTAATGAGAGCAGCCTAGCGCAATCGTTCGGCGTGAGCCGAGCACCGATTAGAGAGGCTTGCCGCAAACTGGCGCAGTATGGTCTGGTCGAGAACCGGGTTGGCAAAGGATCCTTTGTTTGCCAGGTCGACCTCAGCGTGGTCATTGAATTGTATGAGATTCGCGGCATGTTAGATGCCTATGCGGTTGAACAGGTCTGTTTAAAAGCCGACCAGGCTATGATAGACACCCTGGCCGGTCGTATAGAGGATATGAGGATTCTGGCCAAGCGAGATACGGCAGCGGAATATCTGCTCGCCAACTTAGCGTTTCATATGCTCATCGTTGAATACGCCTGCAATAAGTCTTTGGTGGATATCTATCGAGGGGTTTTTAAGAAGCTCACCCTGTTTCGCAACGAGACCTTATCGGTAGCGGACAGGCGACAGATCTCCATGGGTCAGCACGAACAGATTTTTCAGGCCATTTCGGATCGTGACGCTCAAGAGGCTTCTCGATTGGCTAGAAATCACGTTGAAGAAGCAAAAAATGTATTATTGGAACGTCATAAGTAATTAACCCTATTCAAAAGCCGGCAGCATCGAGGTGCCGGTTTTTTTTCGATCCATTTAATCTGTCGACAGTGGACAGATGACAGAATTTACCTAAGAGCATTGCGATTATGGCTATACAACAGAACCCCTTTGCGGAAGTACCGGCGCACAGCACCATCACAGAAGCCGCTGCGGCCTTTATTGAGTCGGTCACCTTCGAGCAGATCCCGGACGACGCGCTCAACATTGGCACCCGCTGCCTAATGGATGGTTTAGGTCTATATGTCGCCGGGTCCAATCATGAAACGGCGACCATCCTCGCACAGATGGCTCTGGATCAAGGTGGCCGCGCAGACGCACTGCTGCTCGGCGCAGATGGCGTGAAGGTGCCATCGCCTATTGCGGCGAGAGTATTGGGTACCGCAGGGCACGCCCACGACTGGGATGACTCTCAGGTCAGCGTAGACCCAGACCATGTCTACGGCTTACTCACCCACCCAACCATTCCGCCGCTGACGGCCGCTCTGGTGATGGCACAGCAGCTCGGCCCGGTGACTGGCAAAGACTTTATGTTGGCCTTCCTGACCGGATTTGAAGTTGAAAGTAAAATATCGGAGTGGATGTATTCGCAACACTATAAGCGCGGCTTTCACTCCAGTGGCACGGTGGGCACCTTCGGCGCCTATGCTGCTGCGGCCAAGCTGCTGAAGTTAAACGGCGATCAGTTGCGCCATGGTTTTGGCTTGGCGGCGAGTTTTGCGGCCGGCATTCGCTGTAACTTCGGCACCATGACTAAGCCCCTACACGTTGGCCGTGCTTCCGAAAATGGCGTCACCGCCGCGTTGATGGCCGCAAAAGGCTTCACCGCCGATAAGCACGCCTTGGACGGTCCGTGGGGCTTCTTTGCGGTACACGGTGGCGGCCTAACCACCCACAAGACCACCGTCGAGAACTTCGGCCAACCTTGGACCATCGTCAGTCCTGGGGTCAGCATCAAGCCTTACCCCTGTGGTGTTTTAACCCACCCGACGATCGACCTGATGATTAAGCTGGTCGTCGAGCACGATATTCAACCGGACGACATTGAGTCGGTAATCATTCGCGCCGGTTCCAACATCTTGAATCCCATTCGATACCCCGTCGCCAGCAACCACCTTGAAGCCAAATTTTCATTACAGGCAGTGCTGTCGATGGTCGCCTTAACGAGGCAGGCCGGTAAATTGGAATTTGAAGACGATTTCGTACAAAGCGCTGCCATGCAAGCCATGCAACGTCGAATGAAAACCCAGTTCGATCCAGAAATTGAAGCGAAGGGCTTTGACAAGATGCGCTCCTCAATTGAGATCGTACTGAACAACGGGTCAACCTTTGGCGGTGACGCAGATGAACGCTACCGCGGCGGACCAGAGTTCCCACTCACAGACAATGAAGTAAAAGATAAGGTTAGGGCCTGCTCTAAAGGCACCCTGACGCCGAGCAACATTGAAGCGCTAATTGACAGCGCGGCAACTATCTTAGACCAAGACGATGTAAGTCTGCTCGCAAGGCTTATCCAGGCAGGTTAAACAGATAGAACATAGAAGTGTACAAATACAACTTCAATCTAGGCACAAAAACAACAAAAGAGAGAGGAAAAAGCATGAAATTGAAATCAATAATCACCGCAGGTTTTTTATCCGCAGGTATTTTGTTTGCCGCACCGGCATGGGCCGAATACCCTGAAAAGCCAATCACCTTGGTGTGCTGGTCCAGTGCTGGATCGGGTCACGACCTGATGGCACGAATGATTGCCAAAGTTGGTGAAAAATACATCGGTCAGCCAATGGTCGTGTTAAACAAATCCGGCGGTTCTGGTAAGGTCGCGATGTCTTATGTCCTGAATCAAAAGACTGACGGCTATGTTGTTATGACCAACACTCGCAGCATGACCACGTCATTACGCGGTGCTTCAGCAGGCCTCAGTGCAGACGATTTCAAATTCGTCAGCCGTGTGGTACGCGATCCGTTCCTGATCACCGTCGCCCAGGACAGCCCGTTTAATGATATAGGCGATCTAGTGGCCTATGCTAAGAAGAATCCTGGCGTCTTGACAGTGGGCGGTTATGAAACCAAGTCCGTTGACGAAAGCCTGATTCAAGATCTTGAAGCAGCAGCCGGCATCGATCTGAACTACATTCCTTATAAGGGTGGCAAAGAGCCAGTGGTAGCCGTCTTAGGTGGCCATATCGAGGTTGCGATCGCTAACCCAAGTGAAATGATGACCAACTTTAAAGCGGGTTCATTAAAAGTTCTTGCTTTGGCCAGTGACTCACGCTTTGCGCCGTTTGAATCGGTACAAACTTTGAGTGAGCAGGGTTATGAAGTTGTCACAGAACATTGGCGTGGCGTTATGGCGGCCGGAAACGTGCCTGATAATGTTGTCGCGACATTAAACGACATGTTAGCTAAGGTCGTTGTTGATCCAGAGTTTGTCACATTCATGGAAAATGCCAACATGTACAATGGTTACATGGAATCTGAGAAATTTACCGGATTGGTTAAGAAACAGTCTGCGATGTAGTAGAAAAATTGGGGGCAAATATTTGCCCCCAATTATTAAGGAAACCGCAATGCCTAATTCAGTTATAAATTTGACTGCCGATCGTTACTTTTCGGCAATCCTCGCACTCTTAGCGGCCATTTTTTTTGTCGTGATTGGTGGCAAGGCGGATCCTGGGTCGGCGGGCAATCTATCGGCCTCAACCTATCCACGAATTATCCTGTCCGTTATTATCTTAATTTCAATTTACCTAGCCTTTAAACCGACTAATGCCCATGCCAGCAAGGCAAAATTATCGTTACCCGGTATTGTCAGCATTCTATTAATGGCCATTTATATTGCGTTATTAGAGCCTATTGGCTTCTTTATTCTGACGCCCATCTTACTTATTTTACTACCTCTTTTAGCAGGATTTAGATCCTACCGTTGGATACTGATCAGTGTGTTATGTGTAACCCTGACCATCTACGGCGTCTTTGTTCTGGTTTTAAACATACCGTTGCCACCGGGTCTCTTGGGAGATTAATGCATGATAGATAATATTTTACTCGGTTTTTCAGCTATCTGGTCCGTTCCGGCTATTTTTGCCATTATTATGGGCGTCCTAGTGGGCATTTTATGCGGTGTTCTGCCCGGTTTGAGCGCCTCCACGGCCGTTGCGCTGATGGTGCCCTTTACCTTTGGCATGGACCCCTTAGTGGCAATTCTATTACTGGTGTCGGTTTATTTAGCCGGCGAATACGGCGGTTCCATTACCGCTATTGCCATTGGTACGCCCGGCACGCCAGCCGCTGCCGCGACTATCTTAGACGGCTATGAACTGACCAAACAGGGTAAGCCGGGCTTGGCCCTAACCACCTCGGTGGTGGCCTCCAGCATCGGTGGCGTTATTGGCGCGTTGGTTCTGTTTGCTTTTTCCGAACCCTTGGCTAAAGTCGCGCTATCGTTTGGCGCTCCGGAATATTTTGGTTTGGCCGTCTTCGGTTTAGCCATTATTGCAAGCTTGGCCAGTGAAAATCTGATGAAGGGCTTCCTGGTATTGTTTATCGGCTTGGCCTTAAAAACCATTGGCCTGGACACCTACACCGGCGAAGAACGCTTTACTTTTGGCATAGCGAAGCTGATGGATGGTCTAGGGTTTATCCCGGCGCTTATTGGTCTGTTTGCGATGGCCTCTGTTTTTACCGGGCTCGAGAAAGAGATGGGCAACGTGAAAAAAATCGTCCTATCCTATGCCATGCCGTCAGTTCGAAAACTGGCCAGCATGTGGAAAGTCTACCTGCACAGTTCGTTGCTTGGTGCGGTGATTGGTGTGTTACCCGGCGCCGGTGCCACCGTTGCCTCGTTTATTTGCTATAACGAGGTGAAACGCTTCGCTAAGAATAAAGACGAGTTCGGTAAAGGCGCGTTAGAAGGTGTAGCGGCACCAGAGGCCGGCAACAATGCGGTCGTGGGCGGCTCGTTGGTACCGCTTTTGACCCTCGGAATACCCGGATCGGCCACGGCTGCCGTCTTGGTGGGCGCATTGATGTTGCACAACATTCAACCCGGCCCGCTATTGTTTCAGACCAACGGCGACATAGTGTATGGCATATTTGCCGGCCTCATTGTGGCCTGTGTTGCGCAGCTGGTGTTTGGCCTAATCGGCGTACCGCTGTGGGTTAAGGTTATCTCTGCCCCCAAGCCACTGTTATTATCCGTGATCGCGACCATCTCGGTGATCGGTTCCTACGGGTACAATAATAATATTATCGATGTTTGGGTGATGTTCGGTTTCGGCATCTTTGCCTATATTCTGAAGAAGTTTGACTATCCCATTACCCCACTAGTACTGGCGCTGGTGTTGGGCGGTTTGCTTGAAGAAAACTTTCGCAGAGCGTTGATTATCTCACGCGGTGATTATTGGATTTTTCTCAACCACCCAATAAGCTTAGGTTTACTGACGGCCGCTGTTTTATCTCTATTTAGCCCTCTGGTATTGAACCACTTTGCTCACCGGAAGGAAAAAAGTGCCAAGGATACGGTAACAGACTAAGGCATTGGCCTGAGTCTAAATAATGGAAATGTATTTATGATTCATTGTGTTATTCCAGATGACTACCAATACGCTACACGGGAATTCAATTTCCTCAACAGTAACGCACAGATACAGACCCAGAGTTTGGGTGACCTGACAACGGATCCTGAAACAGATGAGGCGTTGGCGAGCGCGGATGTGCTGTTGCTGATCAGGGAGCGCACCCTTATTGACGAGGCGTTCCTTGAGCGCACGCCCAAGCTAAGGCTGATCAGCCAAACGGGTAAGATTTCCAGAAATATCGACTTAGACGCCTGCGCAAAACGGGGCATCAGCGTTGTCGATGGCTTTGGCGATCCGATCGCCCCAGCTGAGTGGGCCTGGCTATTGATCATGGCGGCACGGCGCCAGTTTGTCGCTGCGGTAAACGGCATGGCTCAGGGTCAATGGCAAACCAATATTGGCCGTTCTATGGCCTCGCAAACCTTAGGCATTCTGGGCTTTGGTAAGACCGGCAAGCAAATGCTGCGCTATGCCACGGCCTTCGATATGAAGGTGCAAATTTGGGGCAGCGAGCGGGCGCAGGACGAAGCGAGATCCTTAGGTCTGTCAGTGCCTGACAGTCGCGAGCAGTTTTTTGCCAGCTCTGACATCGTCACCGTTCATCAGCGTTTGGTGCCCGAGACGGATCAGAACATTCGTTTCGAGGATCTATCGGCTATGCATGCAGACGCCGTTTTCTGCAACACCAGCAGGGCCGAACTGGTTGAGGAAGATGCTCTGGTGCGCGCGTTAAACCTGGGCAAGCCCGGCTGGGCGGCTATCGATGTCTACGAGCAAGAGCCCATTTATGATGTGCTGCACCCGTTACTGAAGTTGCCCAATGTCCTGTGTTCACCGCATATGGGCTATGTTGAAACGAACAGTTACAACCTGTATCTGCAAACCGCTTTTAACAATATAGTGACCTTTTTTGATCTGACGGCCAAGCCTGATAACTAAGCTTCTCGGGGGCCAAAAGCCCCATTGTGGCGCTAATAGAGCGCCTTCTTAGACAACCACCGTGGCTTTATCCTGCCTCTGGTGGTGAGTTCACTAATCTGCTTGATGAGAACACTTATGTCTCTGCCTCTTTTGGTTTGGGTCGACCAGGTGAGCCAACAGGATCTTATCCTATTGGTCTTTGCCAGCGCTATTACATCTTTAATTTCGGCCTTAGCAGGCTTTGGCGGCGGTGCGCTACTGCTTGGCGTTATGGCCAGCTTTATCAGCCCCGCCAGCTTGATTGCCGTGCACGGTTTGGTACAACTCGGATCCAATGCCAGCCGAGTGTATGTCTTCCGGCACATGATCAACTTTCGCTTTGTGAAACTGTTTATGGTCGGGGCCGTCGTTGGCGTGCTACTGGCGACTGTCGTGGTGAGTCAACTGCCCGAGAAGGTGCTGTTAACCTTTATTGCTCTATTTGTCTTGCTATCTGCCTGGCTTCCCGCTCGTATCCCCTTTAAAGAAACCAAACTTCAGATTGCCGGCTTAGGGGCACTGTTGACATTTTTGTCACTTTTTGTCGGTGCCACTGGGCCACTGCTTGCGGCTGTTTTACGCACCTTCGACTATGCCAAGGCGGCTTTTGTTGGCACTCTCGCGTTCTGTATTCTCGGCCAAAATATTCTCAAAGTAACTGCCTTTAGTCGCCTTGGCTTTAATATCACCGATTGGCTACCGCTCGTGGTGTTAATGATTGTGGCCGGCTTCTTTGGTACCTGGATGGGCGCACGTTTACTCGGAAAAATACACGAGCATCATTTCAAAAATTTATTGAAATGGGTTATGACCGCTATTGCAATAAACCTGCTGATCAGTGTTATTTTTCGCTAACTCACATCTGGCTAAAGGCCGATCAGGCCTTAAAGCTTCGCGTTCGTTTCCGCGCACTATAATGTACCTTGCTCTGCCTATTGGGTTACAACATCAGCGCTTTATTGACCAATGCCACCTTGGTGCCATAGCGGCTGACATCAACGCCTCGAGCCGTTAGGGCCTCGATCAGTTCGGCTTCGCTGAGCGCTTCGATGGCCTCCGAGGACATGGTCATGAAATTGATTTTTCGTTTCACCGATCCATTGCCAACCCCAAAAGCAGCCTTATCGT
This sequence comes from Reinekea sp., assembly GCF_982785585.1. Classification (NCBI taxonomy): domain Bacteria; kingdom Pseudomonadati; phylum Pseudomonadota; class Gammaproteobacteria; order Oceanospirillales; family Saccharospirillaceae; genus Reinekea; species Reinekea sp. The sequence continues at coordinate 14,861 of NZ_CEYAVF010000015.1, forward strand.
TGAACTTGAATTCCGCTGCATACTTGCTCATGAAATGACCTAAAAAGGTGTTGATGCTGGGTCGTACCCGGGCATCATCGGTCAGGTCTATGCTGGGATCATTCAGGGTTTCCAACATCAGCTTGACCCAGCGCTGAGCACCCCGGTCATTCATCAGCTGAATCGCATTGTGGGTGTGGTGAAAGCTCAGGCGGTATTCACCGCCATGATAGGCTTGGCCCCCGCCCATCACATCGATCCACATAGACGACTGCGTGCCGACATGTTGCTGAAGATCGCCCAGGCGCGAAAACACCGAACTGAACCAGGTTTCGTCACGATAGACTCGGGTATAGAAGTTTTCGATCAGTGCCACGATTCGCTCAGGCCCGAGCACCGAGTAGAGCTGCCAGAATTGAATCGGTTGGCTGGTATCGTTGGAGGCCGTCAAGGACACCAGAGCGGCGATTCGGTGCGCATTGGCGGGCACCCGTTTATCGGCTATGGCGTTGGTCAAATATTTCTGCCGGATAGTCTCGGTCAGGTAACCGTTTTCGGTGCGGAAATTGGGGTAGTTGTATGCACTCATGCTTGTGCTGCCGTCCAGTCTTCAGGCGCTCTTTGGCCCGATAGGCGATATGTCGAGGCAGCCCCCGCTCGCCAGTTGATAATGCCGGGCTCACGGGGGCTGATAGGTTACGAACGCGGCGCCGGTTAGGGCTTACGTTCGATACGACCATCGGCATGCTTGGCAAACCGACCCTTGGTGTCCTTATGGACCTGATCGCTGTCGGCCCAAGGCCAGCCACCGAATTGGGTGCGGCGATAGTCGGCAAATGCTTGATGGATCTCTTGGTCCGTGTTCATCACGAAGGGACCGTGTTGCACCACCGGCTCGCCAATCGGACGACCCTGCAAGACCAAAAATTCACAGGCCTCACTGCCCGCGGTCAAGGTCACCGCCACATCGGACTGCAACTGAGCACCCTGTTTGGGTGTTAAGATTTGGCCGTCGACACTGGCCTGATCGCCCCGATAAAAATACAGCACGCGATTTAAACCTGCCGCTGCGGCTGGCAACTCAAAGGTGCCTTGGGCGCTCATCTTGATATTCCAGACCGCAACGTCATTGCCGGCATCGGCCGCCCATGACTGCGGTGGCGGTGCCGGCGGTATATGACCCTGAAACACACCTGCCACGGCCTTGAGTGTCGTTAAGCGGCCTTGAGCGTCGTTCACCTCGACCATCGGAATGTCTTCAGACCACAACATGCCGAAGTGCGGCTCGACCATCTTGTTTTTGGCCGGCAGGTTTAGCCAAATCTGAAACATCACCATCGGGTTCGGTTCGTCGGTCTTGGTCAACGGAAACATTTCCGAGTGCTGAACGCCCTTGCCGGCGGTCATCCATTGGGTGTCACCACCGCCGTAACGGCCGGCTGCGCCGAGCGAATCGGCATGATCGACCAGGCCCTCATTGACCACGGTAATGGTTTCAAAGCCGCGGTGGGGATGGGCAGGAAAACCCGGAACGGTGTCACCATGGTACATGTTCCAGCCATCAATCATATTGAAGTCTTGGCCAATATTTCGCCCGGCTAGGGACACCGCGGGACCTGAATGTCCATTACCAGCGGGAAAGTCATCCTTGTGATACACACAAAAGAGGAACGGATCCAATGTTTGCCATGGAAAGCCTAGAGCGAATACCTGTTTAACAGCGGACATAATGACCTCGTTGCTGGGGATAAGTGCGCTCAGTATAGTGAAATTTGGCAGCGAATGAAGTTCAAAAGATTTCATCGACTCGGTCAGCGGGCTTGATGCCCGGCGAATTGGCATCAGAGTCGACAAGGGGGGGGGGGGGGAGAACGAAGAACGGATATCCAAAAGTGACATGCCATGAGGTAATGCTGTTACATTGTTCCGTGCTGTGGTGGTTCGAACCAATAACTGTTTTGGTTCTGTCATATTTTCAGTATCAAGCGCGATAGATTGCTCTGGCGACAAGCACCAATCATTACCTTTCAAATAATTAAGGTAGGCTGCACGAAACTGCCGAAAGGACGAATACCAAGCCGTGCTTTCTCCCACGCGTTTAGTCGAATCACGCTGGTACATTCCATCCCTTGATGATCTCCTCACAGAATACATCTTGAACGAGGCGTTCACGGTGAGCATGCGAGAGATCGGCAGCGTATAGCAACTGCGGAATTTACCTAGAACTCGTGAAGTGATTCTAATGCCTAAGCCAGTTTTTCGGAGGGGATTGCAATTGTGAATTTGCTCGCTTATCGTGCGTATCTATTGTTCGCTTATAATGTTGAATCGTTCGAGATCACAGAACATTAAGGGGTTCCCTGTGAGCAATCCGGCTGCTCTACTCATACGGCCCCCTTTGAAGTTGGTATTGGCTAAAATATTGCAAATTGTTGTGGGCACAAAAGGTGTCTGATAATGTAAACATTTACATGGCCGAATGTAAATTTCATCTATCACATCGATAAGAATTTTATCAATATTGCAGTCCAATAAATTCTTTTTTTAAATAGTGGACTATCAACCCGTTCGATTTTTTATTTGCACACCTTTGCCAAGGAGAGCGCGGTTCAAAAAAAGACCTCCATTCCGGCACCAGTGTTTTTTTAACTTATCGTTAACATAACTAACCAACGATTCGTTGGACTGCTTACGACAATGTCGCAGAGCCCTTCGACACTTAAGAGCAGTCTTTTTTGCGCAAATACATCGCAATAGCCAACGTACAGTCGTGTATTACACTTCACCTCGCGTAAATTAATGACTGATGCTTGACCAACCACTACCCAATGGATTTATCGCTTATGTCCATATGGAGAAGAAACATGAGCGTACAACAGTTTTTCGAAGTAAAACGGCTATAGGTCATGACTTGAGATAATGCCAATAGTTTGAGCCTTCAGGAACCCCTAACCTAAGAGGTTGATCGGATCGGCGTAACTTTGTGTTTACTTGCTAACTTCCGATTATCTTAACGAGATATAAAAATCTTAATACATACAGACGGAATTAAACTATTAATTCTGGTCAGATTCTCGAATCATAAACGCGTCGAAAAACGCCGCCAGTTCGGTATGTGCGGTCAAGGGGAGCACGTGCGCGATGTGCTGATCTGGGCGAACAACGACCAGACACCCTTGTTCACGGTCGATATTACGTAGGTCAAAAATATCTAATCCGGATTTTAAATCAGGACAAAAGACTTTCTCATAGTCAATCAGACCGAATTTTCCTTTGCGCGGTCGAAACAATAATGGCAAATCTTGCTCGGCCACGTCACAGTGGGATTGCTGGAATATTACGCGACAATCAAAAACTGCATCAATGTCTGCAAATTTTGAAGTGTATTGCTTTAGAGGTGACTCGGAGGCAGTGGTGAGAAAGTCACACAGGTTTTGAATGGCCGAAAAGGCACCCGACCCCAAGTCGTTGGCGCCGGCAAATGCATACAACCGCCAGCGTCCGTCGGCTCGGGCCACATGCCCCAGGTGCATCGGTTTGGCATCCGCTTGCCGGATCACTGGTGCCGAGTGCAAGCGCATACCGATCACGAACCCCTGGGCCAAATTCTGCCAGGTGTCTGCGCCTCGAATCATGGACGGTCTGTAATGTGTCTCCGTACCCGCGGTAAAACGGCCTTTTTTAACGAAATACTGTTGGAAAGCCTTGGGGTCCACGCCTTCGCCACTGGCACTATCTTTTGGCCGGTCGCTGAACATCTTCGCCCATTCCCGGTCGAAGTCGATCAAGTCTTGAGCGACCACTTGCCGTTCTTCCGAGTAGGTATGCAGCAACTCCGGTATAGCTTGACCACGCAGGACGGCTGCCAGCTTCCACCCCAGATTAAAGGTGTCTTGCATGGAAAAATTCATGCCTTGGCCCGCTTTCGGACTGTGGGTATGGCAGGCATCACCGGCAATGAATATAGAGGGCAATGGTCGCTCCGGACCGGATTCAAAGACATTGTCGTACTTGTCACAGATGCGCTGACCAATCTCATAAACAGACCACCAGACTACGTCTTTAACTTCCAGAGTGAAGGGCTTCATTATCCGTTGTGCGGCTGCGATGACATGCTCAACTGTAATTTGTTTACTGGCGACTCGTTCGTTTTCCGTTAACTTGTCCATTTCCACATAGAAGCGTACCAGATAGCCGCCTTCTCTCGGAATGATAAGTACATTACCTTCACTGGACGACTGAATAGCCGACTTCCTGCGAATGTCAGGAAAATCGCTGACCGCAAGGACGTCCATAACCCCCCATGCCTGGTTGGCCGAATCGCCATGCAGAACCCGGCCTATGGATTTACGTACTACACTGCGTGCGCCATCGCAGCCCACCACATAGCGCGCTGTGACCCGCTCGGTCTGGCCAGAGTGGTCCGGGTCTGTGCGTTCAATCTCCACAACGGCCGAACCGTCATTTTTGCTCGGAGTGACCGAGACCACACTTCGAGAATAATCCACTTCCATTCGGCTGGGAGAATTGCGCATGTGCTCTAGGTAACGGTCATGTACTCGGGCCTGGTTGAGGATGACATGCGGAAATTCAGACAGTCCGTCTTCAGTGTCCTGCACAATACCGTTACGTTCTATATGTTCCGGCCGTTGGGCGTCCGGTTTCCAGAAGGCCACTTCGTTGACCCAATACGCCTCTTGCTCGATCTGTTCAGCAAAACCGAAGGCTGCAAACATTTCCATGGTACGACACGCCATCGGCTTGGCCCAGCGCCAAAGGGCCTGCTTTTGCTTCAATCAATCGCGTCGAAATGTCTGGAAACGCAGCCAGCTGAGCTGCTAGTGTCAGCCCGGCCGGGCCACTCCCGACTATTAAGACATCAACCGATTCGGGGAGGCCGTCATTATCTATCGCGCCTTCAACATCCGTTGCAGCTTCTTTTACAAGCGGATCGCCGGCACGGAACCCATTGAGATGGAATTGCATAAAACTGACTCCTATAGCCAGTCGACCAAAGCGACTAGGATTTATTTTGCTATTGTGTAATTAATCAGTATGCTGACTATATTTAGTGTCGTCAATTATATTAACGAAAGAGAAGCACATTTATGTTCGACCTCGGCAACATGCCTGGACACCTAATTCGGCGATATCACCAAGCCGCTGTCGCTATCTTCCATCGTGAAGTGGCTCAATTCGGATATGATTTAACGCCGGTTCAATTTGCCGCTCTAGACAGAGTGCAGGAGTCGCCAGGTATAGACCAGATCACCCTGGCAGGTTTGATTGCCTATGACCGCACAACCATTACCGGGGTTGTTGATCGCCTGGTTCAGAAAGGATGGCTAGAGCGGAGCATCAGCGTCCGAGACCGGCGGGCGCGAGTGCTGCATCTGACGGACGAAGGTAAGCAGGTACTAACTGTAATTCGCCCAGCAGTAGAAAAAGCGCAACGGGTTATGCTACATGGACTTAGTGAAGTGGAAGCAGATCAGTTCGTACGATTATTAAAAAAAGCTACAGAGCGCGTCAACGAACTGAGCCGAGCACCACTGAAACCCGAAACCTAGCGCGCTGTTCGGTTAATACTGATAATGAGCCCAGAGATAATAGAGCAATATGTCCCGCGAATTAGGAGCGTTCCTTATGATGAAATCTGTTATCAAACAATAAAAGACGGGGCTAACTGCTGCTGTGTGGTGGTCAAGTAAATCGGTACACCACCATAGAAGCTTACTCGACCTCTGCCGCAATCAGCGGCAGATAATTGTTAAAGCTGTGGTCTGTTTCTAAATTATAGTGCCGATGAATATATTTCAATGTGTCCATGGCTGCCTCAGCAGGGCAGCGGTAATCGTATTCCTGCTTCTATTTCGCTCTGAAGCTTCAAAAAAATAATTCAATCACGGGGTTGTAGGGACGTATCCGCCAGCAATGCCATGAAGTCCTAGGCCCAGTTATCGACTCACACAGCATCTCGTTAAGCTTTACTCAAGCCAACGGGATCCGCACCGTAACCACCAGTCCACGTTCTTCGTGGTTGGCCAATGCCAGGCTACCGCCGTGGCCGTTGATCAGGTGCTGCGCAATGTTCAAGCCCAGTCCAAAGCCGTCCTCTCGTTGCTCACGGCCGTGATTGAGACGGGAAAATGGCTTGAATAGCCGTTCTGCGTCACCGTCAATCCCCGGACCGTAGTCACGAATGACCACCTGCAGTTCGGCCTCATTGTGGGTCACACTGATATCGGCACGTTTGCCATAAAAGATGGCGTTGTCAATCAGGTTGGTCAGGGCGCGCTTTAGAGCAAGTGGCTTGGCGCTGAGGGTGGCCAACTGACCAGGCTCAAAGCGGATCGGATGACCGGCGCGTAACATCGGTTCGATCAGGCGCAGAATCAGGCGATTGATATCCACATCGGCATTGTTTTCGTGTATATCGCTATCGCGCACCAGCTGTAACGCCCCGATGACCATCAGTTCCAGTTCATCCAGGTCCTCGGTAAAATCAGCCCCAGTCTGATCATTGTCGAGCAATTCGGCGCGCAACTTTAAACGGGTAATGGGCGTGCGCAAATCGTGCGAGATCGAACTAAACAGCCGTTCACGATCCTGCATATAGCGCATTAGGCGCTCTTCCATTTCGTTGAAGGCCGTGGCCAATTTAGTGTATTCGCGCGTGCCACGCGTCGGCAGTGGCTCATGCCGATCGCCACGACCAAACTTACCTGCCGCATTGGCCAATAGCGCCATCGGTTTGGTAATCCATCGAACAATCACCATCAACATGAGCAAGACCGTGAGCACTGTCAGGGTTTGAAAGAACAGGCGATCGATCGTCAATGGATTATGGCTATCGAGGAAAAACGGATCGGGCATCAATGCCGCAACATAGGCCCACACGTCCGGCTCAATCTCCAACTGCACAACCAGCAAAGGGGCCGGCTTGGGCGATAGGATCAGATGTTGGTTGTTAACATAGCGGGGCATCTCGGTCAAAAGGGTGCCGTTGTCGCGCACGACCAAGTCGATCGGCGAAGCCAAAACGACCTCGATGGCCTTGGGTGCCCACTCGACATTGAGCCGGTCCGTCATACGTTGTATCACCAAGGAGGCCAATACCGAATCGGGCAGCGGTTGTACCTGCAGTTTTCGTTCGTGCAGGGAAATATAGAAGCGGGTACCACCAGCTTCGCGCAGCTGTTCTAGCGCGATCAATCGATAGTTGGACGGCAGCTTGCTCAGATATCGCAGGGTATTGTTCAGCGTATCGGCGAGGTTATCGGTATTTTCAGCGGTGGCGGCCTGGACCTCCTTACGAATTTGATAGACCCATATACTGTTACCGACCCACTGCACCAATAACACGCCGACAATCACCGCCAACGCCAGACGCGATAGCACCGACTGAGGCAACCATTGCCGAACTGCCTGAGGTGTCGGCTGGGCTTGAGTGTTATAGGCGCGTTTGCGCGCGGTGGGCTGGGCTGCCGGCGTGAGCTTGGTGCTGGATGGCACAGTCATCGGCTGTCATCGCTGGTGGTCACTTCGGTGGCAAACACATAGCCACTGCCGCGCATCGTTTTAATCAACAGGGGGGTCTTGCCATCGTCGCCGAGCCGTTGCCGCAAACGACTGATTTGCACATCCAGATAGCGTTCGGTCGGGCCACTTTCGCGCCCACGAATCTGTTCTGAGATTCGGTCGCGCGACAGTACTTCGCCCGGATTTTCCAGAAATAATTGCAGCAGTTGAAAGTCTCCGCCGCTCAACTTCACCATATCGCCACGTTCATCAATCAGTAAGCGTTCGACCCGATCAACAATAAAGTCTTTAAAATAGAAGTAGCGTAGTCGATTGAGCGGCTTACGATCGTCCACCAAGCGGCGGTGAATAGCCTTGATACGCGCCAAGAGTTCACGCGGCGAGAAGGGTTTGGCAATGTAATCATCGGCACCCAATTCCAAGCCGACCACCAAATCGGTTTCTTCGGCATTGGCGGTCAACATGATAATCGGCACTTCTGAAATTTTCCGCAAGCTCTGGCACACCGCGAAACCGTCCATGCCGGGCAGCATAATATCCAGTATGACCAGACTGATGTCCTTGCCGATCTTATTAAATTGGGCCAGGAACGATTCACCATCGGCGGCACTAACCACCTGGTAGTTGTTTTTTTCCAGATAGATTTGCAACAGTTGGCGTATTTTGTCGTCATCATCGACGACAAAGATTTTCTTTTGCATGACAACTCCCGTTACTTTCGAATGGACTTTAGATTGCGCACCAACTCTTGTTGTACCTGCAGGACCGGGCGGTTTGGGGTCTGAAAAAACTCGTGTATCACCTTAACAAAGACATCCTCCACTTCGGCCGTGGCCACCATACTGTGCGCCAGACTGGGCGCCAGGGTACCTTGGGCTTGGTTGGCTTTAAACAGCCGATAAGAAATCTGCGCGCAGTCCGACAAGGCCTCAGGCTCAATATCCAGGCGCACCGGGACCGAGCCCTTGAGTCGATTGTAATTCAATTGCACATCGGTACGAGTCATGGTCTCGGCAAAATTTAATTGCCCTTGATAACTGCTCACGGCCAGATTCTTGAACATCACCATGGTATCGATGCTGTACAGGTGCTCCTCGGCCGTCTCGGGCACCGAGGCACACAGAACGCGATCGCTGGCCTGCCAGGCGGTTAATTCGCCACCTACCCAATCGCCCATAATCTGCATGCCGGCCTGTCCATCGGCCAATAAACGGGTCGCTTGGGGCCAGGTACGACCATTAATTTCCGGATCCATTAGGCCTTTCAATTGACTCAATAGGCCCAGCGCTTGGGCGAATGAATCGGATAGGATCGCCGTTTCATCGAGCTGTTCAAATACCGCGCGGTACAGTGACGGGCCGCCCACGCTCAACACCAGGGTTTCAAACAAGGTCGCGTTTTGCCAAGGCTCATTGCCATGCACCAGCGCGATAACGCCCATGGCTTGGAATTTTTCGGCCAGGGTAAAAAACTCATCCCAATGCTGCGGCACCGCCAAACCGGTCTCGGCCAAGAGCGCGCGGTTAACCCAGAGGCCATTGATCCGATGGATACCAAAGGGTACCGCCACGTATTGGCCCTGATACTGCAGCAACTGATTGACCGTAGGGTGCAGTATGTTCGGCCAGTCGTGCGCCAGGGCTACTATATTAAAGTGACCGAGAAAACCCAGCGCGGCCCAGTTCTGGATGTCTGGGCCGATAATCTGCGCAGCGGCGGGCGCTGCGCCCTGCAGCACCCGACTCTTCAAGACCGCCATGGCGCCCTCACCGCCGCCGCCGGGGATCGCCGCATCGACCCAGGTAATGCCCTGTTCGGCCAGGGTATCTTGTAAATAGAGGGCCGCAGCGCGTTCGCCGTCGGACGTCCACCAGTGCAAGACTTCTAGATCCTCGCCATAACTGGCCAGGCTGCTGAACCCTTGCAGCAAACACAGCAGGGTCACTAGTGATAATCGTTTGATAGTAGTCACTCGATCTTTTTTATTATTAGCATTGACCGAGCCTAGGCGTCCCCCGGTACCTTGCCAAGTGTTATTTCCGCCATAGAGCCCGACAAAGGGTAATTTTTTCTATCGCATTGTAACAAAACCTTGCAAAGCACCCCACTGACTAAGGTTGCAACACCTAAAATATGTGCCTTGCAGCGCCACAAGCCAGTTGGTGTCGGCGTGCAAACAACCCGCAAAGCGCCGCCCTTGGGTCCCTTGCAGCTTTGTAACGCCCAGGCCGGAGCCGCGTTATGGGGTTCCGGGTTTTGGCGTTAGGGTGATCTAGATGGTCGTTGTCCAGTCGCTCGTTTGGCGACCGGTTATCGGCGGGTCGCAACAAAAATCGGCCCACTTAGCAGACAACCGTTACCTAAGCAGTACTTCTTTTTTAGTACGAACACCAGCATGAACAGTTCTTATACCAACAGCAATACTAACAATAATAAGGAATACCTCATGACAAAATTATCAGCCATCAGTGCCGCGGTCTTGTTTTCGATGACCGGCGGTTATGCCATGCACGCCCTCGCCGGCGATGTCGTTATCGAAAGTTGGCGCACCGACGATAAGGATCTTTGGGAAGACGTACTGATCCCGACCTTTAACAGTCAATACCCAGATATCAATGTCAGCTTCGCACCGACCAATCCACCCGACTATAACGCCACAATGGACTCGCGCTTTAAAGGCGGCACCGCCGGTGA
>NZ_CEYAVF010000015.1:25175-47153 GCF_982785585.1 Reinekea sp.
CACCCGACTATAACGCCACAATGGACTCGCGCTTTAAAGGCGGCACCGCCGGTGATCTGATCACCTGTCGGCCTTTTGAAGTCTCCCTTAGCTGGTTCAATCGGGGCTTTCTAGCGCCACTGAACGGCCAAGCAGGTCTGGAAAACTTCCCGGCGTTCGCGAAAAACGCCTGGACTAAGGGCTCCACGCCCTACTGCATGCCAATCGCCTCGGTAATGCATGGCTTTTTCTACAACAAGGACGCTTTTAAGTCATTAAACCTCAGCGTACCGAAAACCGAAGCGGAATTTATTAAGGTCTTAGCGGCACTGGCGGCAGACGGCGAATATACGCCACTGGCCTTGGGTACCAACGATCAGTGGGAATCCTATGAGGTGGTCTATGCCGGCATGGGACCTAACTATTGGCAGGGTGAAGCTGGACGTAAAGGTCTAATCGACGGTAGCAAGAAGTTTACCGACGCCGAATTTGTCGATGCATGGTCGTATTTGGCCAAATGGAAGCCATATATGGGCAAGGGCTATCAAGCACAGACCTACTCTGATTCACAGACCCTGTTCAGCCTCGGTCGCTCTGCGATCTATCCAGGTGGTTCATGGGAAATTGCCGGCTTCAACAAGGCTATTGAAGGCGAATTTGAATACGGTGCCTTCTATCCACCGGTTAAAAAATCCGGTGATACCTGCTATATCTCCGATCACGTCGATATCGGCATGGGCATCAACAAAAACGCCAAGAATCCTAAAGACGCTGCGATATTTTTGGAGTGGATCGGTTCGGCCGAATTTGCCGATCTGTACACCAACAAGGTTACCGGTTTCTTTTCACTGTCTAACCACTCGGTCAACATCAATGATCCAGTGGCCGCCGAAGTTATGGCATGGCGCAGTGATTGCGAATCAACCGTTCGTGTCCATTCTGAAATCAAGGCTGATGGTATCTTAAGTGCACTTTACAGTGCCTCTGCTGAAGTCCTAAACGGCACGACTACGCCAAAAGAGGCCGGCGCGGAAGTCCAAGCGGTAATGGGCGCCAACTAAATAAAGCCCCGAATGAAGGACCCTCTGGGTCCTTCTTATTAGGATTCCTATGAATAAATTCCCCTGGCATTTGGTCGTTTTTTTAGCCCCGGCCTTTATTATTTACGGTGTTTTCAGTGCCCTGCCACTGGCCGACACACTCCGTTTAAGCATCTTTACCGAGGATAGTTTCGGAGTCCGCAGCTTTCTCGGCTGGGGCAACTATGAATTTGTGTTTCAGGATGCGCTGATGAGTCAGGCCTTTTGGAATGCCCTCTGGGTAAACTGCAAGTTTTTCTTTATCAATATGATCATTCAAAATCCTATTGCCTTACTGCTGGCGGCCCTATTGGCCACCGGACGAATTCGCGGCGTGGCCTTTTATCGCACCGCTATCTTTCTACCGACCCTGTTGTCGGTGGTCATTGTCGGTTTTGTCTGGAAACTGATGTTAAGCCCAGTGTGGGGTGTAGGCGAAACCCTGATGGCGATGGTCGGCTTGGAAGACTACTTTGGCCCCTGGTTGGGTATGCCGGAAAGCTCGCTCATTACCGTCTCATTAATCTCTGTGTGGCAATATATTGGCCTGCCGATGATCCTGATTTACGCGGCCCTGATCGGTATTCCCGACGAGTTACTCGACGCCGCCTATGTCGACGGCTCTAAACCATTGCGGACCTTCTTCGCGATTCAGTTGCCGCTGATCTATCCCACGCTCGGCCTAGTTACCATCCTCACCTTTGTCGGCAACTTCAATGCCTTCGATCTGATGTACAGCGTCTATAGCGGGGCCGGCGGTGGACCGGAACAGTCGGTCGATGTCTTAGGTACCTTTTTTTACCGGACCTTTTTCGGTTTCGCCAGCCAGATTGGCAGCACGACCATGGGGGCCACAGTTGCCTCACTCATGTTCCTGGTGATTTGTGTCGGGGTCGGACTGTATTTTTACTTTGTCCAACGCAGATTGCTGCGTCACCAATTCTAAGGATACCCTATGATACGTCTGCGTAATCTGGCTCGACCGGCCTTAGTCCATGCGGTATTGCTGTCTTATACGGTACTCGCATTGTTCCCGATATTTTTGGTGATCATCAACTCCTTTAAGAGTAAACGGGCCATCTTTAACGACCCGCTCGCTCTGCCGACGCCGGCGACCTTTTCCCTAGTGGGCTATGAAAAGGTGCTCCAGGAATCGGAGGTACTGACTTTTTTCGCCAATAGTTTGATCGTCACCCTGGTGTCCCTCTTGCTAATTCTTACCTTCGGCGCGATGGCGGCCTGGGGCCTGTCGGAGTATAAGTTTCGCGGCAACCGCTGGCTTTACTTTATAATGGGCTTTGGCATTATGGTGCCGATCCGCTTGGGCACGGTCAGCATCCTCAGCACCATGGTATCGCTCAATTTAACCAACACATTGACTGCCTTAATTCTGGTCTATACGGCCCAAGGTTTGCCCTTGGCGGTGTTTATTTTGGCGGAATTTATGAACCAAATTCCCAAGGATTTAAAAGAGGCTGCGCGCTGTGATTCGGTCAGCGAATATAAGATATTTGCGCAAATCATTGTGCCACTGATTCGTCCGGCTATAGCGACAGTTGCGGTGTTTTCGATGATCCCGATCTGGAACGATCTGTGGTTTCCCTTGATCCTGGCACCGGGCAGTTCGACCCAGACCATTACCCTAGGCGTACAACAGTTTATCGGTCAATACACCACCAATTGGAACGCTGTCTTGGCTTCGTTAAGCCTTGCGGTGCTGCCGGTGGTCGGTTTGTATTTCGTTTTTTCTCGTCAACTCATTCGCGGCATTACCTCCGGTGCGGTCAAATAACAAGGGTTTCCCATGGCAAATGTATCTCTTCACAAGATTGGCAAGCTCTACGGTAAAACTCGGGTGTTGTCGGATATCAATCTGACTATCGACGAAGGCGACTTCGTGGTCTTGGTCGGGCCCTCTGGTTGCGGTAAATCCACGCTGCTGCGCATGATGGCGGGTTTGGAACCCATTACCGAAGGCGAACTGCAAATGGAAGGTGAGCGAGTCAATCACTGGACACCGTCGGAACGCAAGATTGCGATGGTCTTTCAGTCTTATGCACTCTACCCCCACATGAGCGTCTATAAAAACATGGCCTTTGGCCTAAAGGCGAACAAGCTCGGTAAAGATGCAATAGCGACACGCATCCAGCATGCCGCACGCATTCTCAAAATCGATGCTCTGTTAGAGCGCCTACCGAAAGAATTATCCGGTGGCCAGCGTCAACGGGTGGCCATCGGCAGGGCGATTGTGCGCGAACCGCGCCTGTTTTTATTCGACGAGCCGCTGTCCAATTTGGATGCAGCGTTGCGCGTGCAAACTCGTTTGGAGATCTCCAAACTGCACCAGCAATTGCGCGCCACCATCGTTTATGTGACCCATGATCAGGTTGAAGCCATGACCCTGGGCAACAAGATCGTCGTGCTCAATGACGGCGCCATTGCCCAAACCGGCTCGCCCTTGGAGCTTTACCAACAGCCGGCCACTGAATTTGTCGCCACCTTTATTGGCTCGCCGACCATGAACCTTTTACCCGGTCAGATTAAGGCCATCGATGCCGATGGTTGTACCATCGTGCTGTCCTGTGGCGGTGAGGTGACGGTTAATGTGCTAACCGAGCAGGCCGCGGTGGGCGATCGCGTTAAGGTCGGGATTCGCTCCGAACATCTGGCCGAAGACGACAGCCACGATCAGCGGCTCTATGGCAAGGTGAGTCTGGTTGAACATTTGGGTGAGGTGAACTTTATCTACCTGACTTTGGCCGATGGTCAGGAACTGGTCTTGCGCGGCGACGGCAACCGGGCCGTGGCCATTGGCGAGGAATTGGTGGTCTCGGCGCGCGCTGCGGACTGTTATCTGTTCGACCAGCACGGCCAGGCCTTTCTGCGCCGTTACCCTGGTAATATGCTGATCGAACCGAAGTTGGCCGCCTTGTCCGCGAGTCAGGCCTAGGCCACTGAACGCCTGGCGAGGGCTAGGTTAGCAATGGCCAACGTGGCCCTATGGTGAGGCCTTAGCCAGTTTTACCACGCCAGCCGTTCACCATCATAATTCCAAAATTGGCCGGAGTCGGCCATATCAAAGTTGATCAGAGTTGCGGCCAAGCCGCTCGCGCTCTGTTCGACACTGATGTCACCATTCGGGCCGCCCATATCCGTTCGAACCCAACCCGGATGCATCAAGTAGACGCCGATTTTTTGCGGTTTGAGCTCGACCGCCAGACATTGCATGGCCTTGTTGAGGGCCGCTTTGGAGCTGCGGTAGGCGATAGAATCACTGCGCTCGCGGGCAAGGGATCCCATGGCACTTGAAATGGTGACAATTTTGGGTTGATTGGACTTGGACAGGTTGGCCATTAAAGCCTGTGTGACGCGCATCGGCGACAGGGTATTGATCTGCAGAACGGTGAGCCAATCGTCCAAATCCAATTCGCTATACGTGTCCTCGCTGCCACCGCGAACACCGGCATTGTTGATCAGAATATCGACGGTACAATCATCCAGTGCGTCCTTCAGGCGATCTACCGACGCTTGCTCGCTCAACTCCACTATATGGGTCTCGATAGTTTTGCCCAGCTCCGCCGCCAATTGCGTCACGCGCGCCTGGGCCGCTTCATCGCGCACGGTACCGATAACCCGATAGTCCCGATCCAAAAATTCTTTAACCAGCTGAAAACCTATACCGCGGCCAACGCCGGTGATTAATATCGTATTCATAGTCTGCCCCACTTTCACCCACACAATTGCCCTAGCATGAACCTATCTAGGGTATTAACACAAACTTACCAACATGCTTTTTCTCAAGAAATTCTTGTTGCGCTTGGGCGATGGCCGTTAAGGCAAAGCTCTTGGCAAGCAGGGGCTGAATTTCACCCTGTTCGATATACCGCACTATAGCCGGAAAGACCGGTTCATCCCAGGCCGTTGTACCGATCAGGGTGAGGTCCTTAAGGTACATGTCGCGCATATCCAAGGCCACGATCGGACCGGATATAGCGCCCGAGGAGACCAGACGTCCGCCGCGCTTCAACAGTTTGAGCAGGGTCGGGAAGCCGGCGCCGCCGACATTATCCACCACCACATCGACAGTCTGTTCACCCAGTGCCGCGATGAGATCGGCAGAGCGGCCGAATAACAGGTCCGCGCCAATCTCTGCGACGCGCGCGTGCTTAGCCTCACCGGCAATGGCGATCACCCGTGCGCCCCGACGCTTGGCCAACTGCACCGCGGCTGAGCCAACACCACCGGAGGCACCCGCGATTAACACGGTTTCACCGGCCTGAACATTGGCCCGATGCAACATATTCTCGGCCGTGCCGTAGGCACAGGGGATGGTGCCCAGTTCGGCGTCGGTCCAAGCGCATCGGATCGGGAACACCTCACTGGCTTTGACTTTGACATATTGCGCAAAGGCGCCATTAAAATCCGACCCCATCCAGCTGTTGGCCAAGGATTCAAAGCCGCCATCGCGACTGCAGGGCCGGATCAGCACCCGGTTGTCGAGCAAACGGGTGTCGACATCGCTGGCAACCTGCACCACTCGACCACAGCAATCGGTACCCTGAATCAACGGAAAGGCGGTTTGTGCATTCCAACCTCCATCTGCCTGCCCCCCTGCCGAGGGGTCTGCAGCGATGTCGTTGGTCGCGCCCTGCACCGCGGCAGAATACCAGCCCAAGCGCGTGTTGATCTCGGTATTGTTTACCCCCGCGGCCAACACCTTGACCAATACCTCCCCTGGGCCGATCTCAGGCATGGGCACCTCGCTAGCGACCAGCTGATCGTAACCCCCATGGCCGAGGGTTAGGATGGCGGTCATTGAACTCTTAGGCACGTTGGGGTTCCTTCAATTGATACATGAGGTGAGCAGTTACTCTACAGCAAAAACACGCGGAATTTGCATTAACTGGCCCCCAACATTCTCTACCAGTGTTGCCACTAGAGAGCTGGCCGGGGCTTGGGCTGATCACCTCGGGCATCCAATGTCGCCCAACTGGCGGCACCAAGAATAATGATGCCACCGGTAATTTCTAACAGGGTCGGAAATTCATCGAGGATCAAAAAGGCCAGACCAATGGCATAGACCGGCTGAATCATGCCCATCAGTGATGCACGTGTTGGACCGAGATGTTTTAACGCATAGAGGTAGCCCGTATGCGGCAGCGCGACAAAGACCACGCCGAGTAAGGCGAGCAGCAACCAGTCCTGTTGGTTGGCGGACTGAACCGGTTCAAGACCAAAAAACAGACCCAGAGCCACGACCGCCGTGAGCAACTGCAACCACATTTGCATCAATGATGGGATATGGCTGGCCAAGTATTTGCTGAAGAGGTTCCGACTGGCAAACAGGATGGCTGAGATCAAACCCAGCCCGATGGCTGGCAAGTTAAAGCCGGAGCTCAAGGACTGGAGTGAGACCAGAGCGATACCGACCAGGCCGGATAGGGCGAGCAAAAGCTGCTGCCGGTTGGGTCGTTGGCGATGAATCAAGGCCTCGCCGAGGGTGGTAAAGACCGGATGGGTGTAGAGCATAATCAGACCCAGAGCAACGGTTGATGCCTGGACTGACTGATAGAACGTGACCCAATGCGTTACCGTTAGCAGGCCGATCAGGATGCCAAAAAACAAATCCATAGGTCGAAAATAAAATGATTTTTTAAGTGCCAACGCGAGTAAGGTCAACACCAAAAAACCAGGCACAGAGCGCAAATAGATAATTTCCGCAGCAGGAAGGTCGATGATTTTGGCAAAGAGTGCGCCACAGGCCCAGAAAAAAATTGTTAAATGCAGTGTAATTGTTGGTGCGGATGAATTGTTCGGCACACATACCTCGGTGTTGGTAGTTACGACGCGCCGGACTGAACGGCCATCGGGAAGGAGACCGGCTTAGCTGCTTTCGCGCGGCACAATCTTAAAACCCACATCGATGTGGGTCGGACAGGGTTTATCTTGCAGCCGGTCGAGTAAACATTGGGCGGCCTTCTGGCCCATCTCAAACCGCGGTATCGCCACACTGGTTAAGCGAGGCGATATCGCACTGGCGATTTCCAGATCGTTAAAGCCGGCTATCGCCAATTGCTGCGGGACCTTGATACCTCGGCGTTGACACTCGAAGATGGCCCCCGCCGCGAGATCGTCATTACTGCAAAACAGCGCGTCGATCTGGTTGTGCTCGGAAACCAGTTTAACCATTAATTCGGCACCGGCCTGAAAGGAGGTGTGGGCAAAGCTGGTCGAGATATAGTCTTCCGATGGCAAGCTGTGGTCGATCAGCGCTTGGCGATAGCCCTGAAGCCTTCGTTGGGTCCGATTGTCCATGCGCGCGCCGATAAAGCCGATATGCCGGTAACCTTTCTGGATCAAATGTTCGGTCATCGCATAACCGGCGTCAAACTGAGAGATACCAACATTGATATCGATCGGGTTGTCGCCTAACTCCATGACCTGAACGACCGGTATACCGATATTCATCAAGCGTTGCCGG
This sequence comes from Reinekea sp., assembly GCF_982785585.1. Taxonomy (NCBI): domain Bacteria; kingdom Pseudomonadati; phylum Pseudomonadota; class Gammaproteobacteria; order Oceanospirillales; family Saccharospirillaceae; genus Reinekea; species Reinekea sp. Next base: position 32,715 of record NZ_CEYAVF010000015.1, read on the forward strand.
GCGCTATCGGATTGATCGATACCGGTTAGGATCATACCGTCCGGATTTTGCTCGAGCATGGTTTCAATAAGCTCTTCTTCCTGGACCGAGGAATAGTGCGTATTGGTCAATAACATCTTATAACCGGCAGGGGTCAGGGTGTTGTAGATGCCATCTAAGAGGCTTGAAAACACCGAATTGGACAAGGACGGAAACAGTACACTAATAATCTTTGTTTCCGACGACACCAACGAGCGTGCCGCCTGGTTAGGTATATACCCTAGCGTCTTAACAGCCTTATCAATTTTTTGGCGCAACTTATCTGTGACCATGTCGGGTCTTTTCAGTGCTCTAGACACCGTTATCGGGCTGACACCCGCAAGCGTTGCGACATCGGCTAGCGTGACGCGCCCTGAACTCCGTCGAGGATTTTTTGGGTATTCGGTGTCCATGCTTATTAGTCAGTGCGCCTGTTGTGTAGCGCTTTACTATAGGTCGGTTAATGGCGAATGTCATCAAGCCTGACAGCGTTATCAGCATAATTTAAAAAAAACTAAGTAAATCAGCCTTTTTGATCATTGACAGCGCTATCATTTACCCATAATCTCACTCCCCTGTCGCCGAATGACCTCAACTGAGTTGATGCTTCTCGTAGACATACCGAGTTTAAGTACCCTGCCAGTCGGCCGGGTAGCTTGTTTCCCAAGACAAATATAAAAAAACAAGGAACAACCGTATGACTTTCAAGATTGACCGTAAATTCAACGCCTTGGCTGCTGCAGTAATCATGACTGCCGGTATGGCAACAGTTGCCGAAGCAGCAAAGTATGAGTGGACTATTCAGACCTCCGCTCAGGCGGGTGACAACTTCTTTCCCATTGAACAGGCATGGGCAGATCGAGTCGGCGTAATGTCCAATGGCGAGATCAGCATCAACTTAGTACCGGTGAACTCCGTTGTGCAGTATAACGAAACGCTTGAGGCTGTCGGTGCCGGCATCCTGCAAGGCCACCTAACGGATCCTTCATACTTCAGCGGTAAAGATCCAGCGTTCGCGATGTTGGGCAACCTAGTTGGTGCTTGGAGCCATCCGTCCCAGATGATTAAATTCATGGAATACGGTGGCGGCAACGAAGTTTATAACAAGCTGGTAAACCCGTACGGCCTACAATTTATTGGTGCAGCCTCTACTGGTGTGGAAGCATTTGTTTCCAGCAAGCCAATCCGCTCAGTTGCCGACTTTAAAGGCATCAAGATGCGCGCGCCAGAAGGCATGGTACAAGAAGTATTTGCCGCAGTAGGTGCCTCACCGGTAAACCTGCCAGGTTCAGAGGTCTATACGTCTCTGGATAAGGGCGTTATTGATGCAGCAGACTATACCGTGTTCTCAACCAACCATGCTCAGGGCCTGCACAAGTTTGCCAAGTACCCGCTCTACCCTGGCTTCCACTCCATGCCAACACTGGCTATATCTCTGAATAAGACTATTTGGGATTCACTGCCTGCTAACTTGCAAGAAGTTATGACTGTTTCTGTGCGCGACTTTAGCCGCGACATCGTTCAGCAGTTGGAAATGATGGATAACATCGTGGTTGTTGAAGCTCGTGCCGATAAGAGCATTGAAATCATCAACTGGTCTGATGAAGAACGTAACAAGTTCCGCGCTATAGCACAGGGCCAATGGTCTAAATGGGCTGAGCGTTCTGACATGGCCGGCGAAGTATATGCTGCTGTATCGGTTTACTTGGAAAGCCAAGGTCTTCTTGATTAAATAGTCGCCATTAATCAACTGAAGCGGCCTCTTCATTTTTAATGAAGGGGCCTTTATCTATAACAAAAGGTATTTGTTATGAGTTCAAGTCCTGTCACCGGCGACAACAATTCCAGTAATCTGAGCACAACCATCCCTAAAATTGAAGACATTCAAACTGAGGTTGCATACGACCACATGGCCGATGTTGTCTTTAAAAATAGGTTGGATGTTTGGATCGACAAGCTCGGTAACTTTGTCTCCTATGCTTTTATGGTTAGCGTGGCGATCAGTTTTTATGAAATCATCAGTCGATATTTTTTCGACGCGCCAACGATATGGGTGCATGAAACCACCATTATGATCTGCGCGTTGTGCATGGCCTATGGCGGCGCTTACTGCCTAGCCCGAGACAGCCATATCCGCATCCGAGTGATCTACGATGTTGTTGGCCCCAAGGGCAAACGTATTTTAGACATTATCAACGGTGTCTTATCGGTATTTTATTGTTTATTAATTGCCTACGCGGCCTTTATTTTGGCCGAGAAAGCACTCTTCAATCCGCTTGGCGAATTCCGTTTGGAAACGACAGGTTCCGCCTGGGATCCAATATATCCCGCGTTGGTCAAAACGGGTCTGTTCTTGGTGTTGATCACCATGACCTTACAGAGCCTGCTACATCTCGTTCAAGCCATTTTTCGCAAACAACCGGAGGCCTAAGGTATGTTTGAATTTGCCTCAATGGGTATCGAAGCTGCATCCTATTTAATTGTCGGAAGTATTCTTCTTTTGTTATTAACTGGCCTACCCCTGGCCTTTATTACCGGCTTGGTTGCCCTGATTTTCACCCTCGGTTGGTTCGGGCCGATGGCGATCCCACTGGTCACCAGTCGTATCTACAGTTTTATTAACGAGTATGTGCTCATTGCCATTCCAATGTTTGTGCTGATGGCATCGATATTGGACCGCTCCGGTATCGCTCGAGACCTCTACAATACCATGCGCGTTTTTGCCGGCCAGTTACGCGGTGGCGTGGCGGTACAGACCTTGGTAGTGGCCATCTTTCTGGCGGCCATGTCGGGCATTATCGGCGGTGAAATCGTGCTTCTCGGTTTGCTTGCCTTACCGCAGATGCTGCGCCTGGGCTATGACCAACGTTTGTCGATCGGCACGGTAGTCGCTGGCGGATCATTGGGCACCATGGTCCCGCCAAGTATTGTGTTAATTATCTATGGCTTAACCGCCAACGTCTCGATTAGCGACCTGTTTTTGGCGACGGTCTTGCCGGCGATGTTGCTCGGTGGATTCTATGTCTCATATATCCTGATCCGCTGCTACATCAACCCAGCCATGGGGCCGATAGCACCGAAAGAAGAATCTCAAATGGGTTGGCCTCAGAAACTCAAGATGCTCAAAGGTATTGCCTTGCCGATTGCCGTAGCGGTCTGGGTTTTGGGCTCTATCTATGGCGGTATCGCGTCGATTACCGAAGCGGCCTGTATGGGCGTGGTAGGTGTGGTTATTTCGACCTGGGTCCGTAAAGAATTGACCTGGCCGATGATTCGAGACAGCTTGCGCCAAACCCTGAACACGTGCGGCATGATTATCTGGATCGGTATCGGTGCCAGTGCACTAGTGGGTGTATACAACCTGATGGGCGGCAACCGCTTTGTTGAGTCGGTTATCCTCGGGCTCGATGTCGCACCGATCGTGGTGATCATGATTATGATGGGCATCTTGCTGGTATTGGGTCTGTTCATGGACTGGATTGGTATTGCCTTGCTGACTATGCCGATCTTTGTTCCGATCGTTATCTCATTGGGCTTCAATCCCGTTTGGTTTGGCATCCTGTTTTCCATGAACATGCAGGTGTCCTATATCAGTCCACCCTTCGGTCCGGCAGCCTTTTACCTTAAAAGTGTCGCGCCGCCGAATATTACCCTGCGCGAAATCTTTCTCTCAATGTGGCCCTTTATTCTTCTGCAATTATGCGCTTTGGGTTTGGTTCTCACCTTCCCACAGATCGCCTTGTGGTTGCCCGGCTTGTAACAGAAAAAAAATTAAGGCGGATATCTGGCTATAACCGCCCAATAGCTAAGAGGCTGCGAACTATTTATAACGAACGCTGACCAGCCTTTGCATGCTTAGCACTTTATAGGAAATTAGAACATGACACAGACAACAACTACACCCCAGGTCGCCGTGATTGGTTTGGGTTCCATGGGTATGGGTGTCGCGCAATCGTTGGTTCGCGCCGGCATTACCACTCGCGGTCTGGACATCAATCCGGCAACCAAGCAGGCCTTTGTCGATGCCGGCGGCTACGCCGCGAAAGACCTGAGCGATGCGGTAGCGGGTTGCAACATCATCATCCTGATGCTGGTTAATTCTCAACAATGCGATGCCGTGCTCTTTGGTGAGCAGGGAATGGCTAATCAATTGCCTGCTGGCACGATTGTGGTGTTATGCAGTACTACCTCGGCCAGCTATGCCCGAGATCTCAACGTGCGCTTGTCGGCCCTAGATCTGACCATGATTGATGCCCCCGTCAGCGGTGGTGCCGCCAAGGCCATGACCGGCGATATGTCAATTATGGCCTCGGGTGCGCCCGAGGCATTTGCTCAATGCCAGACCGTCTTCGATGCCATATCGGCCAAACTTTATGTGGTTGGGGACGACGTCGGCGCCGGCGAATCGGTGAAGATGGTCAACCAACTGCTGGCCGGAGTTCATATAGCCGCCGCCGCGGAGGCCATGGCATTAGGCATTAAGTCAGGTCTTGACCCAGAGATGGTCTATGAAATTATCTGCAACAGTGCCGGTTGCTCGTGGATGTTTGAAAATCGCGTCCCGCACATCCTGAAGGGCGACTACAGCCCCAATAGTATGGTGGATATCTTCGTCAAGGACCTGGGGATCGTATTAGACGCCGGTCATGAGATGAAGTTCCCCTTGCCGATAGCCGCCAGTGCCCTGCAGCAGTTTCTAACCGCCAGTGCCGCCGGTTTCGGCCAGGAAGATGATTCCGCCGTTATCAAGGCGTACCCCGGTGTTAATTTGCCCCAAAGCAAATCATAAGGAGTGTCGACATGCCCATCCTTCTCGGCTGTATAGCCGACGATTTTACCGGCGCAACGGACCTGGCCAGCTTCTTGGTCGCCTCCGGCATGCGCACCGTTCAGCTCATTGGTGTGCCGACCGGACCGGTTGATCTCGACGGCGCCGATGCGGTGGTCATCGCGCTGAAAACGCGCACACAGAAAACTGACCAAGCGGTGGCAGAATCCTTATTAGCACTGCAGTGGCTGCAGCAATACCAATGCGAGCAATATTATTTTAAATACTGCTCCACCTTCGACTCCACAGCGGACGGCAACATCGGCCCGATTAGCGATGCCTTGCTGGATGCACTGGGTGAGAAATTCACTATTGCTTGCCCGTCTTTACCGATCAATGGCCGTGCCGTTTATAACGGCTATTTGTTCGTCAATGGCGTCCTATTGAACGAGAGTGGCATGCAGCACCATCCACTCACCCCGATGACCGATGCTAACTTGGTGCGCGTATTAGATGCTCAGACGCGTCATAGTGTCGGCCTGGTCAATCACCAAGTGCTAGATCAGGGCGTCGAAGCAACTGGCAAGGCCTTCGGAGAACTGGCAAAGCAAGGGCACCACTATGCGATCGTTGACACACTCAACTACGATCACCTAGTTACAATCGGCCATGCCGCTCGTGACCTTAAATTATTGACCGGCGGTTCCGGTTTGGCTGTTGGTCTGGCCGATAACTTTGCGGCTAAAGGGCTGCTAACCAAAAAAGCCGACTCTGGCGCCTTAAGTAAGGTCGCAGGCGGAATTGTGCTCTTGTCCGGCAGTTGTTCAATAGCAACCCAAGAACAGGTTGCGCAGTACCGTCAAGATCACCCGTCGCTTAAGGTTGAACCGCTTAAAATTAACGATGGCTCGCAAACGGCGGATGACATAGTGGCCTGGTATAAAGAACAGTCGGTGAGCCGTCCGGCACTGATTTACGCAACTGACACACCGGAAGCTATTAAGGCGGTACAGCAACAACTTGGCGTCGACGCCGCCGGCACCTTGGTTGAAGGTGTTATGGCCGAGGTAGTGCGCCAACTGGCCCAGGCAGGTATCCGAAAATTCATCGTCGCCGGCGGGGAGACGTCGGGTTCCGTGGTGCAAGCGTTAAACATTAGCGCGATTAAGATCGGTCAAAGCATTGCGCCCGGCGTTCCGCTGACCGAATCCATCAGTGCACAGCCTCAGTTGTTGGCGCTTAAATCGGGTAACTTTGGCGATCGAGATTTCTTTGCCAAAGCGGTTGAGGCCATGTTATGAGCCTAACCGAACAGGATCTACGCCAGCAAATCAGTGACTTTGGTCGCTCCCTTTTTAATCGGGGGTTGAGCGCGGGTAGCTCGGGCAATATCAGTGTCCGGCTCGACGATGGTTGGTTAATGACCCCGACAAACTGCTGCTTAGGAAATTTGGATCCAGCGGATATCTCCCGCCTCGATGCCCAGGGCAACTTGCTCAGTGGCAAGAAGCCATCGAAGGAATTTTTTCTGCATGCGGCCTTTTTAGCCCAGCGACCGCAAGATAAAGCCGTGGTCCACCTTCATTCGACTTATGCAACCGCAGTCGCCTGCTTGGCCGGGCACGATGCCCATAATATGTTGCCAGCCCTGACCCCTTATTCGATTATGCGTCTTGGGCCAGTGGCCTTAACGCCCTATCACCCACCGGGCGACCCGCGTTTGGGCGAGGAAATCGCGCTGGTTGCCGCCAAGCATCACTGTGTGCTGTTGGCCAATCACGGGCCCATCGTTGCCGCGCCAACCTTGACAGCGGCGGTCTATGCCGCCGAAGAGTTGGAAGAGACCGCCAAACTGTACATCACCCTGATGAATCATCAACCGCGCCTGCTCACCCCGGCACAGATTGATGAACTGAAGCAAAAATTCTCAACGGCAGGAGACCCCGATGCCAAAACTTGCTGCTAATCTTTCGATGCTGTTCACCGAAGTGGACTTTATGGATCGTTTTCAAGCCGCTTCCGCGGCGGGATTTGATGCCGTTGAATATCTGTTCCCCTATGCTTTTAGCGCCCAAGACATACGTGCCCAGCTGCAAAAACATTGCTTAGTACAGGCCTTATTTAACGCCCCGCCGGGCGACTGGGCAGCCGGTGAACGAGGCATTGCTTGTATCCCGGGCCGAGAAGAGGAGTTCCGCGCGGGTATTGCGACGGCCTTGGAATATGCCAAAATATTGGGCAATACACGTTTGCATGTGATGGCCGGTCTAATGCCCGATAATATCGACCAAGCCTTGGCGACTGAAACCTATGTCTCGAACCTGCGCTATGCGGCACAGCAGGTTAAGGAGGCGGGCCTTACGATCTTGGTTGAGCCGATCAATGATATCGATATGCCAGGCTATTTTGTAAATTACCAAGAAGATGGTGCGGCCTTAATCGACGAAATCGACGAACCCAATGTGCGACTCCAGTTTGATTTTTACCATTGCCAAATGATGCAAGGCAATGTTCTCAGCACGTTTCGAAAATTACGTGCCTATGTCGATCATGTTCAGATTGCCGGTGTGCCAAACCGTCATGAACCGGATGTGGGGGAACTGAACTATCGTTACCTGCTGGCTGAGTTGGACAAGGATGGTTACGCTGGCTTTGTCGGGTGCGAATACAAGCCACTGGCGGGAACCGTCGATGGTTTACACTGGATTAACAAATTGACCTAATTAACATTTTCATCAGGTTTTATCTTTACTCTTAGCTCTAAGCTGTTTTTGGCGGATCTCCCGGATCCGCTTTTTTTGTCTCTACTGACTCGCTCTGAAAAAATATCAGCCCAATTTTGTTTCTGTCCGCTGCGCATCCGACCAATTAAAATGATAGGACTTTTCCTCAGCCTGATCGATGCGTTGATAACTGTGCGCACCAAAATAATCGCGCTGGGCTTGCAAGAGATTGGCGCTGCTGACGGCCTCGGTCATGGCGTCGAAGTAGCTTAGCGCCGAGAGCGTCGCCGGCGCTGATACCGCCTGCTGACAAATCTGGCTGGCGACAAAACGCCATTGCGTCTGCCGTTGATTGATTTCGGTTCGAAAGAAATCATCGCTGAGCAGGTTATCCAAGCTCGGTTGGCGATCGAATGCCACGGCAATGGACTGCAAGAAGGCGGCGCGAACAATGCATCCGCCGCGCCAGATGCGCGCAATTTCGGCAAAGTTCAGTGACCAATTTTGCGCTCGGGCGGTCAGCGCCATTAACGAGAAGCCCTGCGCATAGGCACAGATTTTGGCGCAGTACAGCGCATCGTGTACGGCGTTAACAAAGGCTTCTGAGCTGTCTTGTGATCGACTGGCAGCAGGATATAGGCTGGCTAAACTCTGGCGCAGCGTAGCCTGGGCCGAACTGGCTCGGCTAATAACCGCCTGCACAATGGTCGGTGCCGGACAACCCGATTCCATCGCGTGGGTTGCCGTCCACAGGCCGGTGCCTTTCTGCCCGGCCTTATCGCGAATCATCTCCACCAGTGGTTTACCACTCGCAGGGTCGGTCTGTTGCAGAATATCGGCACTGATTTCAATCAGGTAACTGTTGAGCACGCCGTCGTTCCATCGGGCAAAGACTCGACCGATCTCAGCACTGGTTAAACCACCAATGTCCTTGAGCAGTTGGTAAGCCTCACAGATCAATTGCATATCCGCGTATTCGATGCCGTTGTGCACCATCTTGACAAAATGACCGGAACCGGCCGGTCCGATGTAGGCGGCGCATGGCTCCCCCTGCGCTAGGGCAGGCAGAGCCTGGCCTTGCGGATCAATCTTGGCGGCAATCGCATGCCACATGGGCATAACCCGTTGCCAAACATCGGCATCACCACTGGCCATTAGCGACGGTCCAAAGCGAGCACCCTGTTCACCACCGGAAACCGCGGTGGTGAAGAATTTGCACCGACCGCGATACAGCTCTGTGCGTTCGATGCTGTCCGTCCACAGGCTGTTGCCGGTATCGATAACGATATCGTCTGCTTGCAGTCCATGGGCCAGCAATTGGTCAATAACCTGATCGACTATTTTGCCGGCGGGTACCGACAGGGCCAGGATACGGGGCGTGTTGAGGGAGTCCATTAGGGCCTTCAGGTCACTGCAGTCCTGATAACGTTGGGCAAAATCACCCTCCCCGGCAATCGCCTGTGCGGCTCGATTTTTTGTCGCCTCGTTGGCGTCATAGCCGCTGACCCGAAAGCTATTCTCAAGCAGGTTGAGTGTCAGGCTCTTGCCCATTACTCCTAGGCCAATAATGGCGATGTCGGAGGCGCTGGAATTTTTCATCTTAGGGTTCCTTGCTGATCGGCAGTTGCGCTAAACACTGGCGCACAACCTCATCTAATGTTGTGTCGATATTAACGCGAATGGCTTCGTCAGGACCAGGCTCTTCAAGCGTATCGAATTGGTTTTGCAGTAGCCCCTGATCATTAAAGTAATGCTCAGACCGGCTTTGCATTCGCTGCCAGATTAACGCCATGCTGCCTTGTAAGTACAAAAAAATAACCCCGGGATTGTTGGCACGCAATCGATCTCGATGGTCGCGCTTTAATGCCGAACAAGCCAACGCTACCGCACTATGTTGGCGTAGTTGATGATTTAAGATGTTCAACCAATCGGCGCGATCCGCATCCGTCAAGGCGATACCGGCGCGCATCTTAGCCACATTGGCTGTATTGTGGAAATCATCGGCGTCCAGAAAGTTCAGCGCAAGATGTGCGGCAAGCTGCTCCGCTGCGGACGTTTTGCCGCATCCAGAAACGCCCATAACGACGATTTTCATAATGTTCTTTTTGAAGGGAATATTAACACTTAGTTTACGTTATTTTTGCCTGCCTCACCATAGAATGCAGGCCCCCTTTTACTCTATCTCGATGCCTATAATAAGCACAGGGCTCCATATCTGGCAGGCACCTAGAAGATGGCATCTTCTGGTTACACCAGCAACCCTAATTGACACCCTAAAAAATATAAGTAATGAGCAGTTAGTCTTACAGAAACAAAGAATCTAACAGTCATTTAGCGTTCGGCTACGCTGTTTTTATTCGTGCAAGGCAAAGGTAAAACGTACGTTAATGGTCAGGTCTACCCTTTAATTCCTGCTGACCTCTGTATACCTTTGCAACACTAACGCTGCGCTTTCCTGCGGTACCGAAAAGCCAACAATAACTCTAATTAGGTTGCTTCTAGCGGTACAACCCCGGTAATTACCCCGTGTAATTAAGGATGCTACATCATGGATAAGCCCATTAGCAGTGAACAGATATTGCCTAAAGAATATAACAACCTCGCCGCCTGCCAACATACTATTGAACAGGATATGCTCGAAAAAGATAATGTTGTCGGCATTGCCATCGGCAACAAGGTGGTCGGCGACCAAACCACCAACGAAAAATGCCTATCGATCCTGGTGTCCCATAAGATGGACCGGGATATGCTCGACTCGCGCAGCCTGATTGATACCAGTAAAAAGCTGGACGGCCTGACCCTCGATGTGGTCGAGGTGGGCGATCTGTTCGCCGGCGAAGGCGCCTTTGCGCCTCCGGCCCAGACCTATACTACCGAAGAAGCCACCTTTGATGCGCCTATTCACCAAGAGGTGGGCTATGAGGTATCCACCCAGGCCTTCAGCCCGAGTCTGAACGTTCGACTACGACCGGCCTTGGGCGGCTATAGCGTCGGGCACTATAAGATAACCGCCGGCACCATCGCCACGGCCTGTTACGAGCGCAGTGATTATCTCAGTTCGCGCCCGGGCAGCTTCTATCTACTGAGCAACAACCATGTGTTAGCCAATAGCAATGCGGCCAGCATTGGCGATCCGATCTTGCAACCCGGCCCTTACGACGGTGGCATCTACCCACGCGACGTAATTGCTCGGCTGAAGCGCTATATACCGATTAAGTTCCACAGTGGCGCGAAGCGACCCCTGAACTATGTCGACGCCGCCATCGCCGAGGGTAACTTGCGCGACCTGAGTCGGGAAATCTATTGGATCGGCTATGTCGATCGAACCTATTCCGCCCCCAGCGTCGGCTTGGCGGTGGAAAAAACCGGGCGCACAACCGGCTTTCGCACCGGGCGCATTACCAACATCAATGCCACGGTCGATGTAAACTATGGCGGCGGCCGTATCGCGCGCTTTGCCCGGCAGATTGTCACGACGAATATCAGCGCCGGCGGCGACTCCGGCAGCCTGGTCTTGAATCGCCAGGAGGGAGCCTTGGGCTTGCTGTTTGCCGGCTCGTCCACGCGCACCATCGTCAACAATATCGCGCTGGTGCAAAATCTACTGAAAATACGTTTAACGGAAATCTAAGCAAAGGCATGGCGCGAAGGCCAACCGGCTTTCGCGCTAATTTGTATCGAGGTGCGCTATGGATATCAGTAACGCGGTCACCCACGCCCTGGTGTGGCTCGATCAGTATCCGGCCGTTCAAGGCGTCGCAGAAGGTCGTTATCACGCCAAACCCTGCATCACGGTGTTCAGCACCGATAAGGCCACCGCCACCCTATTACCCAAGACCTTCAAGGGCTTCCGGGTCGTGGTCGACAGCGGCGGCGAATTTCTCCCCGCCAGCGGGCCCTAGTCGACCGAGCCCGAGCCTGAGGCGAAAGCCGCAGCCCAATCTGCTTATACCAGCGTTGCGCCGATGCGCAGTACCGCGGCCATTAAGCCCTCGACTTGGTCTTGTTCATGGCGTGCGCCAACAAAGCAGGGCCGCAAGGCGAGCTGACCCTTCACCCGAGTGGTGCTGGGCATATATTGATTTTCGCGCACCAGCTGGCGGTGCAGCCGTTGATTCAGTCGATCCAAATCTGCAACGCCTTCGGACACATAGCGAAAGCAACAGATCGATAGGGTCGGTGCCAAGAGGATTTCCAGCTGTGGATAATCCTCGGCAAAGGTAACGATAAAGGCGGCCATATCGTTGTGCCGTCTCATGCGTTGACGCAGGCCGGTGACGCCGATTTCACGAATCATCGCCCAGACTACAACACCCCGGCACGGTGCACTCAGTTCCACACCATAGTCAAAATAAGGAATACCAAAGTCATCGAGCGAGTGTTCGACCCGTGCGCTGGGCTCGCCTTCTTGCAGTGCCGTGCCCTCCAGATAGTCGGCCGGTTCTTGGGTGAAAGCCCGCCGCAGCAGTTCGCGATCGTGCACATAGGTTGCCGCCACACCAACCGAGGCACCGAGCCACTTATGCGGATCGACAATTACCGAGTCGGCCAATTCCAGCCCGGCAAACAGGTGGCTAATGCGTTCATCCAAAATGCCCGGCAAGCCATAGGCGCCATCGACATGGAACCAGATACCGTATTGCTTGGCGATGGCGCCAATTTTGGCCAATGGGTCGATCGCGCCGGTATTGGTGGTGCCGGCATTGGCGACGATGGCCATCGGCAGAATATCGTTGGCTAGGTCAGCTTCGATCGCCCTAACCAGTTCGCTAGCCCGCATGCGCCCTTGGTCATCACAGGCAATGGCTTTAACCGCACGGCGGCCCAAGCCTAGGACCCCGGCGGCGCGTTGAATAGTATGGTGGCACTCGGTACTGGCATAGATGCTGACTGGCCGCGTCACGCCATTGGCCGCAGGGTCAATGCCGATGCGCTCAAAGGCCGATTGGCGAGCAGCCCCCATGGCGACCAGATTGGCAACCGAACCACCACTGCTGTAAACCCCTTGCATGGCACCCAGACTGAACATCTCGGCCATCCACTGCAGTGATAATTCCTCGAGCAGATTAAAGGCGGTGAGCATATAGCGTTGCGGTGACGCCACGCTGGCGGCGGTGGTAGCCAAGGTCGCAATCGTCGTGGCGCCGGTGGTGATGTAGGAAGTAAAGCCGGGTTTGGGGACCGGCGAGCCATTGGCCACCACCTGCTGGATGAGCGTATCGAGTACGCTATCGATGCCCTCACCCTGTTGCGGTAAGGCGGTGGTTAACTGGCTCTGCCAATCCTTGCTCGGATGCTGGGCATCGAGATGGGTGAATTCTTGAAAGGTGTCCAGCCCGGCTCCGAGTCGGCCGAGCAATTCCTGTAACTTACCGGTTTCAGCCAGTTCTGTGTGCATGATGGATTCGCTTGAATGCAAAAATTCACCATAACGCGAGCGGCGTTTTTTAACAAGAAACCCAGAATCAGGTACATATGTCGGACTTTCAAGCCTTCTCTGCTTTGACTCGATCGGCCCGCCAGCGCGCCCGATAAGTCAGAAGTTTGTTACAGGTTCAAAGCTGATCCACCTTCATCTGATAAGTCAGCCAAGCCGTTTTCTCCGCGATCCGATCATACACCGCTCGGCCTCTATAGTTAGTTTCAGCTGTCATCCAGCGCATAAAGGGCCAGCCCTGTTGTTTAGCCTGTGCCCTTAAGCCTTCATAGAGCTGTTCCACTACACCACTGCCACGTAGCGCCGGCAAGACAAAGAGATCATCGAGAAAGCCAACCTTGGCGCCGCGCAAGGGCGATACCATTTCCCGGAAGTGCATCAGGCCGATGCCTTGGCCCGACTCATCCGTGGCGATGAGTGCGAAAAATGGCTGGGCCGGATCGAAAATCCATTGCCAGAGCGTCTCCAGAATGTCGTCCGTCATCGGCATCTGATAATACTCGGCGTAACCATGATAGAGCCTTTGCCATTCGTCGCGGTCGGCACTGTTGAGCGGGGTCACTGTTATTGTCATGCGCGCTTCCTATTTCCGGTAAGACTCTAGGGTTTGTTTTTGACGCCCATCGGCGTCGAAATTAGTGGCATGCAACCAGCGTTGGAAGGCGCCTTGCAACGCCGGCCAGTCGCTATCGATCACGCTAAACCAGGCGGTATCACGGGTGCGGCCTTTATATACTATCGCCTGGCGAAATATGCCTTCAAACTGGAATCCGAGCCGCTGGGCGGCACGTTTGGAGGGTGCATTGAAGTTATCACATTTCCATTCGTAACGTCGGTAGCCCAGTTCATCGAAAACCCGTTGCATCAGCAAGAACATCGCCTCGGTGGCCAGCGGTGTGCGCTGCAGCAACGGCGAGAAATGAATGTGGCCCACTTCGACGACGCCCACAGTCGGGTCGATACGCATCAAGGCTGCCATACCCACGGCACGGCCGGTGCGCTGGTCAATAATGGCGTAAAAGAGCGGATCGGGTGTGCCGCAGGCGCTCATCAACCAGTGGTTGAAATCCGCAAAGTCGGCAAAGGGCCCGACCGGCAAATAGGTCCAGTTTTTGCCATCGGGGTCCGTCGCAAAGGCCGCATAAAGCGCCTCGGCATGCCGTTCCGGCTCCAATGGCACAAGTGTGCAATACTGGCCCGTCAACGAGGTACGAACCGGCCGTGCGCGGGTCTGCCAATCGGTTATTGGCGCACCAATGGCTTGGCCAAGATCATTAAGATATTCGCTAATCGGTTCGGGATCGTAAGCCATTGGCATTCCTTCTGAGGGTGACGTGCTGATGAGTATAACGGGGGCCCCGGCCAAGCCGGGAGCGTATAGCCGATCATGCCACAATATCTAGGATGGAGAGAATAGCGCAGGCCGTTTTGAAATACTGCACAGTGCTGCTGAAGATGAGTATCGGAGATTAAATCATTATCGGTCGGTCGAT
>NZ_CEYAVF010000015.1:47253-79115 GCF_982785585.1 Reinekea sp.
AGAAAGAAAGATGCTACCCCAAACCGGAGTTACTCTGCGCATCGGGTTCGGAGACCACAATGCGGTTGCGGCCCAGCGCCTTGGCTTGATACATGGCCGCATCGGCCCGCTCTATAACCTTTTGCACGTTCTTATCTTGGCTTTCCCGTGCCGAGATGCCGGCGCTAATGGTCACCCCCAAGAGCGGCCGATCGGCAACGGCCACCCTAAGGTCGCTGATATCTTGCCGGATACGCTCGGCCAAGGCTTGGGCGGCGTGCAGCCCGGTCATGGGCAGGAGCACCACGAATTCCTCACCCCCGAACCGTGCTAGGGTGTCGCCGTTGCGAATAATGTCGGTCGCACTGTGACCAATCTGTTGCAACACTTGGTCGCCCACTACATGACCGTAGAGATCATTGAATTGTTTGAAGTTGTCGATATCGAACAGGATCAAAGACAGTTCATTATTGTAGCGCCAGCTATTGGCAAACTCTTTGTTAGCCTGTTTTTTAAAATATCGCCTATTGTACAACCCGGTCAACGGGTCGGTTGTCGCATCGATAGTAAGGCATTTATTTTCGGCACGGGTTTGTTGTAAGGATGTCACCATTAGATTGTATTCGGTTACGTCCCGAATGGTGGCCACCACATGGCTTCCATAGCGCGTCTGCAGGGAGTTAAGGCGGATCTCGATCTGTATCGTTTGCCGGCTTTTGGTACAGGCTTGAATCACCCGACTGGCGCCGGTCATCGCTCGGGCCCTGGGGTCCAATTGAATCGAACTACGCCCCTTGGCATGGGCCTCGCGATAGGCTTCAGGCACCAATAGATCGATGTTCATATCAAGCAACTCCGCCTCGCTATAGCCAAACAGATGCACCGCTTCGGGATTGCCGCGCACGATAAAGCCATCTTGGTCGACCTGCAATTTGGCATCCGGTGAGCTGGTAAAAAGTGCTTCGGCTTCTTCCAGCGCAACCTTGGTGGAGGCGTAAAGCTCATCGATGATGTGCAGGTTCTTTTTATGCCGCTGCTCGAGTTGTTTGATATGGGTAATATTATGATGCAGGCCAAGCATGCGAGTGGCATGGCCCTGTTCATCACGGATCGCCACGCCGTGCGAATGGATCCACACCGTGGAACCGTTGCGGTGTTTGCAACGGAGCACCTGATCGTAGGGGCACAGAGGGTCGGCGCGATGCTGTTCCAAGTTGGCCGCCGACAGTTCAAGATCTTCTGGGAAGACGTGGGCTTGCCATTCCTCGCTAAGATGATCGGCTTCATCCAAACCGTAGCCCAAAGCCGCCCAGCATTTCGGGCTCATCCAGCGGTTATCGGGCTGGTCTAAATCCCAATACCAGAGTCCATCGAGTGTGACCTGCTGCAGAAAAGCAAGCCCCTCGCCATTTTCAGCGAATAGCTTGGTTAGCTCAAGTTTTAGGTAGTCACTGTCTCGGACAATCATGAATAACCTCAGCGCGGATGCCGTTATAGGTCACGATGTCAATCGCCCAGTCTATCAATGGCTAAGCTCAGCAATTAATAGGCTATTATCAATAAATATTTCGGCTGACCAATATGCAGATTCCTTAACAGCCGATTACGGTTAAACGGTTAAACGGTTAAACAACGAGCCGTAATCAACAAGCCAACCATACGCTGGCAAGGTTGAAAAACAACAGCGTTGAACAGCCGATACAGGGGTACCATAGTTATTAGTGATTCAGATCACAAAACTCATCGAGAGCCATCCGACTGGAATACGCCAACTGGGCATGGGCAAGAAAATCGGACCATCGTGCGCCAAAGCACTGGGGCTTTCGCAAAGCAAGATTGTCTACAGATCGCCTCAATTTGCTCAGCAAGGAATATCAATTCAGACATTATTTTATAACTAGGAGTCTATTTATGACATACGATGATGTGCTATTTTTTTGGTTTAACGACATAAAACCCGCTCAATGGTGGGTTAAAGATCTCGACTTTGACCGCCTGATCGAGCGCAGGTTCTCGGCTTTACATGAACAGGCGATCCGGTGTGAGTTATTCGCATGGCGCGCCTCGGCAAAAGGCCGCTTGGCTGAAATCATCGTCCTCGATCAGTTTTCCAGAAATATGTTCCGCGATACCCCTAAGGCGTTTGGGTCCGATCCGTTGGCCTTGGCCCTTGCGCAAGAGGCGGTCGCGCTGGGCGTGCACAATGATCTGACGGAGATGGAGCGCAGCTTTATGATCATGCCCTTTATGCACAGCGAATCCTTGATCGTTCATGATGCTGCTTTAACGCTCTTTATTGCAAACGGCATTCCAGAGAGCCTGAACTCTGCACGCAGACACCGAGCCATAATAGAACAGTTTGGGAGGTATCCGCATCGGAACCTCATTTTAGGTCGGGCCTCCACGCCCGAGGAACTGGAATTCCTGACCCAGCCGGGTTCGTCTTTTTAGCATGTAAAGACGCACGCCCGTCATTCCATCGGCGAGCGCTAGGGCCTCAGCAGCGGTCGTGCTTGCGCTAAGCGATGCCAGAATCTCAGCCCGCACTGGCGAGCCGTTCGTGCCAACCGTGCCGATAAGGGGATACCAGTGGGACCGGCGTTACGCATAATAACTGCCCCAAGACCCCGATTAGGGTTATCCTGCCAGCCATTACCGCCCCCTAGAGTCCAAGCTATGCTGTTTAACCCTATAACCCTGCCCAACGGCGCCGTTCTAAAGAACCGACTCGTTAAAGCCGCAATGGAAGAAAGCTTGGCCCGACCCGACCGGACCCCCTCTGATGAACTGATTCAGCTCTATCGACGCTGGAGCGAGGGCGGCTGCGCGCTGCTGTTAACCGGTAACGTCATGGTGGATGGCAACCATATGACCGGCGCCGGCAACTTGGTCTTGGATAAGGGTCAACAGCTGGCGCGCTTTACGGCATGGTCGGCGGCCGCCCAAAGCGGGGGCGCGAGTGTTTGGCTGCAAATCAATCATCCCGGTCGCCAAGCGCCGTCCAAGCTCAACGACCACAGCCTAGCGCCATCAGCGATCAATCTCGATATGGGCAATTTCTCCAAGCTGTTTGCACCGGCACGTGCGATGAACGAAGCCGAGATAAACCGGGTGATTGAGCAGTTTGCCGACACCGCGCTTCAAGCGGAACGGGCCGGTTTCGACGGGGTTCAAATTCACGCCGCACACGGCTATTTGATCAGCCAATTCTTATCGCCCCTGGTCAATCAACGCACCGATAAGTGGGGCGGTAGCGTTGAGAAACGCGCCCAACTCCTGATCAGCGTGGTGGATGCGGTGCGCCAACGCGTTCAGCCGGGGTTTGCGGTCGCGGTTAAACTGAATTCGGCCGACTTTCAACGCGGCGGCTTCGGGCCGGATGACGCACAAGTCGTTTTGCAACTGTTGGCCGATAAGCAGATTACGCTCATCGAGTTGTCGGGCGGCAGCTACGAAGCCCCGGCCATGCAGGGGCAGTCACGCGATGAACGCACCTTGGCTCGCGAGGCCTACTTTTTGGACTTCGCCGAACAACTAGCACACCACACCCAAATACCGCTGATGACCACCGGTGGAATTCATCGTCGAGAAATTGCCGAGCAAGTCTTGGCAAAGGGCGTCGACCTGGTAGGCATGGCCACCGCCTTGGCCTTGCAACCGGATCTGCCGAACCTCTGGCAGCAAGGTATTGGCGTGCAGGTCAGCCTGAAACCGGTCACCTGGAAGAACAAAACGCTGGCCTCGCTGGCCGTGATGGCGCAAGTTCGCCGGTTAATGAGAGATCTGGGCCAGGCAAATGTAAACATGGCCAAACCACGGCCCTATTGGTGGGTCGTGATCACCGATCAAATCGCCGATGCGCGCCATGTCCGGCGACTCAAAAAATGGCGCCGATCCTTATAGCAATTCGCGTCGGCGCCATTGTGACCGATAGGTTTTAAGCGACCTCGGTCACACCCGCCGCGCCACTTTATTTCGCTCTGGCGTTATCTTTAGACCGCCTGAGACTCACTCGCTTTATTTCGGATTACCCACTGGATGTATATAAGCTTAAAAAATGCACTGCCACTTAGTGCTTGGTATATGGTGGCTTCAGCGCTTGGCTTCGCCCTAATGGTGGCCTGCGTGAAGATTGCCAACACGACCTATCAGATCCCCGTACTGGAAATCGTCGCGGCCAGAGCAATTGTTTCCGCGCTGATCAGCTATGCCGATATTCGGCGTAAAAAAATATCGCCTTGGGGCAATAATAAGCCCTTGTTAATAGCACGCGGTACGGTCGGGGCCCTGGCCTTAATTTTTGTTTATTACGCCGTGACCACCCTGCCCCTGGCCGAAGCCACCATCTTGCAGTATTTACACCCAGTCTTTACCGCCCTGATGGCGCTGTTTTTTTTAAAGGAAGTTATCCAACGCTCCACCCTTGCCTGCATTGCTCTGAGCTTGATGGGTTTGGTTATTATGATACAGCCCAATTTTTCGCCAGATAGCGCGATCAGCTATTCTTGGGTCAGTATTGGCGCGGGCCTGCTAGGAGCCTTTGGCAGCGCGGTGGCCTATATTATCGTGAAAAAACTGACCCAAACGGAAGACAGTTCGGTTATCGTTTTCTACTTTCCTATTATTGCGATCCCGATCTCTGTGGCCTTGTTAGGCGATGATTTTGTGGTTCCCAGCCTGGCAGCAACAGGCGTATTGGTTTTGGTCGGGATCTTTACCCAAGTAGGCCAAATAGGCTTAACAAAGGCGCTGCACAGCGCAGATGCCAATAAGGCAACGGCCTATGCCTATGTCCAGGTGCTATTTTCCGTTTTTATTGGTTGGGTCTACTTTAGTGAAGTACCGGTTTTCACCACATTAGTGGGTGGGGCATTCATAATGGCGGGGGCGTTAATTAACGTCCTATGGAAACGCTGAGTGAAGATGTTAACGCGATCTTAGTTTTGAACATGATTCTCATAAAAAGTTAGAAAAGCCTGCGCCGCTTTTGAAAGATAGTGATTCTTCTTCCAGCCCCAGGCCAATTCCAAGCGAATCGCCGGCTCAAAGGGCCGAACACACAGATCCGATTCGTTTTCAACGATCATGGCGAGACAGGTTGCGATGCCAACGTCACTGCGGACCAACTGCTTCAGCAGGTCGATCAGATTGGTTTCGAACTGAATATTTAGGCTAACCTTTGCCTGGTGCGCCCGCTGTTCAACCGCGTCGCGCAGATAGTAACCTTGACGAAACATCACCGAGGGTTGCTGACTGTATTGCTCGATACTGATTGATGACTGCTGAGCAAGTTCATGATCTATCGGCAGGCACGCGACCACCTGTTCGCTCAACTTGGCCGCATAACGAATATCATCATTGGGGGGGACCGACTGCAGCAGGGCGATATCCAGCTCACCGTCAACAATCATTTGTTCCAGAGTGTGGGTGCCGGCTTCGACGAGCCGAATACGGACGCCCGGATAAGCCTGTTTGAAGCCGATTAGGACAGAGGGCAGGAAATAAGTCGATAACATGGCCGACGCACCGATGTTTATTTCTCCCCTGGCCAAACCCCGTAACTCGGTCAACTCACGGCCAGCATCGGCCAAATCCGCCAGGATTTGATGGGCATGCTTGAGCATGACCTTGCCATCTGAGGTCAAGGTCATGGTGCGGTTGCCGCGGTTAATCAACTTTAAGCCGGTTTCTTCTTCCAACTTCTTTATCGCGATGCTCAGGGCCGGTTGCGCGATGCCCAAGCGCTGCGCAGATTTGGAAAAGCTGCCGCTGATGGCAATGTCGCTAAAATATTCCAGTCGTTTGATGCTATTTAGGTGCATAGGAAAGGTCCAAGAGCGCGCGGTAGGATATTGATATAATATATAGAAGGTATATTTTTAATATAATTATAATATCTTAGCAACAGGGGTATAATTAGACAACTAACCACCCTAATTAAGGAACACCCCTATGGCGCTTACCCCATTCGAATGGCAAGACCCCTTCTCCCTAACTGCACAATTGTCCGACGATGAGCGCATGATTATGGACGCGGCGAAGGACTACTGCCAGGGTGAATTAGCACCCCGGGTTCAGATGGCCAATCGCAACGAGCAGTTCGATCCGGCGATCATGTTAGAACTGGGTCGACTCGGCATGCTCGGTGTTACCCTGCCGGAAAAATACGGCGGTTCTAATGCGAGCAACGTTGCCTATGGTCTGATCGCCCGCGAAGTAGAGCGCATAGACAGTGGTTATCGCTCGGCGATGAGCGTGCAATCCTCATTGGTCATGCATCCTATCTATGCGTACGGTAGCGAAGAGCAACGCACCAAATACTTGCCTAAGTTAGCCAGTGGCGAGTTTATTGGCTGCTTTGGTTTAACCGAACCCGGTGCCGGATCGGATCCAGGCAGCCTGAGCGCGAAGGCCATTAAAACCGAAAAAGGCTATATCCTCAACGGCGCTAAAATGTGGATCACCAACTCGCCCATCGCCGATATTATGGTGGTCTGGGCCAAGCTCGACGGTGTGATTCGCGGCTTTATTCTTGAGCGCGACATGGAAGGTTTACGCACACCCAAGATCGAAGGCAAGTTCAGTTTGCGAGCCTCGGTCACGGGCGAAATTGTCATGGAAGATGTCTACGTGCCCGAGGCTAACCTGTTGCCGAATGCGTCTGGTTTGGCAGGCCCCTTTGGCTGTTTGAATAAGGCGCGCTATGGCATTGCCTGGGGTGCTATGGGAGCGGCCGAGGCGTGCTGGTTTGCGGCGCAAAACTATGTCATGGATCGGGAGCAATTTGGCCGGCCCTTAGCCGCGACTCAGTTAGTACAGAAAAAACTGGCCGACATGCAGACCGAGATCAGCCTGGGCTTACAAGGCGCCATGCGCATGGGTCAGTTGATGGACAATGATGCCTGTCCGGTTGAGCTGATCTCGCTGATGAAACGCAACAATGCCGGCAAGGCCTTGGAAATAGCCCGTGTTGCCCGCGATATGCATGGCGGCAACGGGATTAGTGATGAATACTGCGTTATTCGACACGTGATGAACCTGGAAGCGGTCAATACCTATGAGGGCACCCATGATGTGCACGCACTCATTCTGGGTCGCGCGCAAACTGGCATTCAGGCGTTCTATTAATGGCTACGCCAGCCGATGAGGGGGCACTGTCCGGTATAAAAGTACTGGACCTCAGTCGCATTCTGGCGGGCCCTTGGGCCGGCCAAATGCTGGCGGACCTGGGCGCCGACGTTATTAAGGTTGAGCGGCCCAAGGTCGGCGACGATACCCGGCTATGGGGCCCACCCTTTTTTGACACTGATGATAAGGCCGAGCGCGTAGCGGCCTATTTCCACAGCGCGAATCGCGGCAAACAATCCATTGCGATCGATTTCACCCAGCCCGAAGGCCAGGCACTGGTATTAGAGTTGGTGCGCAAGGCTGATGTGGTGATTGAAAACTATAAATTCGATGGCTTAAAAAAATACGGCCTGAATTACCCAAGCTTGGCTGCGCTCAACCCAAAACTGATCTATTGTTCGATCACCGGTTTTGGCCAAACGGGTCCCTATAAAGAGCGCGCCGGCTATGACTTTATGATTCAAGCCATGGGTGGCCTGATGAGCGTAACCGGCGAACCGGACGGTGCACCGATGAAGGTTGGCGTGGCCTTGACCGATATATTGACCGGTCTTTATGCCTCAAATGCCATTCAGGCGGCGCTGCTGTACCGTCACCGCACTGGCCTGGGCCAACATATCGATATGGCCTTACTGGACGTCCAGGTTGCGACCATGGCAAACCAAGCGATGAACTATCTGGCGACCGGCACTGCGCCTGGGCGATTGGGCAATTCTCATCCGAACATCGTGCCCTATCAGGCCTTTGCGACCAGTGATGATTATCTCATTCTGGCCATCGGTAACGATGGTCAGTTTCAGCGCTTTTGTGCCGTGGGGCAGTGCCAATTCCTCAGTGCCGATGCGCGCTTCGCCACCAACCAGGCGCGAGTCGAGCATCGAGTTGAATTGATTCCGCTGATTGAATCCGTGCTCAGGGCTCAGAGTCGGCAATGGTGGTTGGTTGAGCTTGAAAAGGTGTCCGTGCCGTGTGGGCCGATCAACAGCCTGGAGCAAGTGTTTGAGGACCCGCAAGTTATAGCGCGCGGCTTGCAGATGTCGCTTGAGCACCCAACCCTAGGCCAAGTGCCATCGGTCGCCAATCCCATTCGATTGAGTAAATCGCCCATACGATATCGCGCTGCCAGCCCCTCTTTAGGCGCAGATACCGAGGTCATTCTTAAAGCGCAACTTGATGTGAGCCCGGAGCACTTTGAGGAATTAAAGGCGAAGGGTGTGATCGGCTAATGGCTTCGCTCGAGCAAAAAAAACGGCTAAGTGATTCGCCGTTTTTTTGTGTGCCCAAGAAGAGTTCAGCTGAGTACTTTTTTGGCGGCACACTCGCCCGCAATAGCACCCAGTACCACCGCGTGCAACAAGCCATTTCCCGACAGATAACCGGTGTCGTTCGAACCGGACACACCGCGTGCGGCGCCGCCTGCAGCAAACAGATTGGGCATTACATCACCCGTCGCGGAGAGCACTCGACCGGCAGTATCTATTTCCAAACCCCCCTGGGTATGAAACAACGCGCCGGTCACCTTAATGGCGTAAAAAGGTGCCACCAACTGCTGTTCCGGTACGAAGGTACGCCCCAAGGCATCGGGCTCGGCTGCCTCGCTCGATTGCGTCATAAGCGCAAACATCTGCTCGAGCTTGGTATCGTCCAAACCCAGTCCGGTAGCAAGTTCCGCCCGTGAGGCAAAGC
The DNA here is from genome assembly GCF_982785585.1 of Reinekea sp. NCBI lineage: Bacteria > Pseudomonadati > Pseudomonadota > Gammaproteobacteria > Oceanospirillales > Saccharospirillaceae > Reinekea > Reinekea sp. Next base: position 56,047 of record NZ_CEYAVF010000015.1, read on the forward strand.
TCTTCACCGATTTGGTGGTCAAGGCATTCTGATAGTCCTCAAACGCCAATAGGGTTTGATGAATACGCTCGTCATAGATATTAAAGACGTAGCCGGTCGGTTGCGCTAACACCTTGGCCGCGGCTTCAGAGTAACCCTGGTTTTCATCGGCGAAACGCTCGGTGTCGGTATTCACCTGCACCCCCCCCTGCATCATCACGGCCCACGAGATCAATGTCTGCGGTGGATCGGCTAAGGAGCCGTGTCCTTGGAAGGCCGTTAAATCCATTAGGCTGGCGCCGAGTTGTTCGCCCCAAATGACCGCGTCACCCTGATTGCCCTCATGGCCATAATAGAGCGCCTTATTCATCTGCGGCAGATATTTATCAACCAGGGCTTTGTTGCCGCCATAGCCATTGCAGGCCAGCAACAGGGCATCACAACCGATGGTCTCAACCTGACCATCGGGTTGTTGATAGGAAACGCCCTGAATGCAGCTTTGCGCATCAACATATAGGGCCGTAACATGAGCATTGGTGAGAATATCAACGCCCGCTTCGGCCGCCGCATTGAGCAAGGTGCTCATTAATTCCTGACCCGTGCGGCGCGGCGTACTGTGCATGCGCATTTGACTGTGACCTGGATACAAGAACCCTTGGACCAGCTCGAATGGGATCTTGTGCTGGTCGGCCAGCCACTCGATGACCCGAGCGGATTGATCTGCTAACACCTGAACGATACTGGGGTCGGCTTCGTTGTGATTCTTATGCTGGATGTCGTCAACCATTAAGCCGGGGCTATCGACAACACCTGCCGCGGTTTGAAAGCGAGTGTTCGCAGCGGGGATAAACCCACTGGACATAAAGGTGCTGCCGCGCGGCGTATTGTCCCGCTCCAGCACGACCAGCTCGATGCCCAATTCCTTAGCGGCCAAGGCCGCCACCAATCCGCAGGCACCCGCGCCGATAATCACCAACGGTATCCTGACTTCAAACGGATGCTGTACTTCATCAAAGGCAATTACGGTCATTTCTGTACACCACTGTGTTGAATAATCTCTGCCGCCGAGGCTTGCCAAATATCATCGTGTTGATTGATATAGTCCAGTATCTGCTCCAAACAGCCTATACGATGGGGTTGCCCGGTCAGCCACGGGTGCAGGCTCAGACCGAGCATCCGACCACTCTTTTGTTGTTTCGCTTCGGCCACCAGGTAATCAATCGCATCGATCACTTGGACCACCCAGGCATCTTCAGAATGCAGGTTGCCGCAAATAACATGCGCGTCCTCTATCTCGGTTTGCAGCGGCAGCATGGTCAGTGGGCCATTAGGCGTGTTAAAGGCATAAGGCAGGTCGTCATTCACCCAATCGCAACAGTATTCAATGCCTGCTTTGCGCAGCAATTCAGGCGTATGGGCACTTTGGTTGCGCGCCGGGCTTAACCAGCCGCGAATATCTCGCTTGCTGTTGTCCCGCAGGCTATTGACAGCACGGGTGACAATCTCGGCTTCCTCGTTGATGTCCTGGCCACCATAGTGCAGATGGTCCATGTTCCAACCGTGGCAGATCAGCTCGGCATTCTGGTCGAGTAACTGCGCCAAGAGATAGGGGTTATCATTGGCCAGCTGTGCGCTAACCGCATAGGTCGGTTTAATATTGTAACGTTCAAACGCCTTGAAAAAGCGATACAGACCCACCCTATTGCCATAGTCCCTGAGCGAATAGTGCCGCAGGTCCGGATACGGCATGGCCATACCGTAGGGTACCTTGAAGGGTATGCCGCGCTGATTCAAGGGGAAAAACTGCACCGACGTATTCACCCATACGGCCAGCGACTTGCCATTAGGCCACTGTATCGGGGCGCGATCGTGGAGCATCGACCAGTCGTAATGATCGTGGTCGTTACCATAGCGGCGCATGGGGTATTTTAGATACTCATCTGGTAATGCCACCTTATCGCCCTCCCAATTTGGCCGCGATATCACTACTCGCGTCGTCGTAACAGTTTGCTAAATAGTAATCGGCTATCTCTTTGCCTGTCGCCACCCAAACATCGGGGTGGCCGGTAATGTACTCAAGCGCTTCTTCAAACGCCTTAATGCGATGCGCGTTACTGACTTGGTAGCTATGGGTCGGAATACACATCACCGTGCCCGATTCGGCACCTTCCTGATACAGTCGATCAAAATGGCGTTTCAACATCTTAAGATATTGGCGCGGCTCAACCTTGTTCACCGCATAGACAATGGTATCGTTCATTTCCAGAGAATAGGGCATGGAAATAAAGCGCTTACCGGAGCGAGTATTCACCGGTGTGGGTTGATCATCGTGAAACAGATCGCAGGTATAGTAGCCGGCTTCGTCGCCAAACAACTCGGTACCAACTTCGGCAAATATATCGAGGGTGTGTTCCGAATGCGATAAGGCAGGTGCCAAATAGCCGGCACATTTTTGGCCGGTGTGCTTATAGATGGTTTCGATACTGTCGCGGATCATCTCGCGCTCTTGCGCTTCGCTCATATTGTAGGTGTAACGAGTGTTGTAGACGCCGTGACTGAAGAATTCCCAGTCGCGTTCTTTGCACATTTGAATAATTTCCGGATGATGCTCGCACAGTGCGACCGACAGAGAAACAGAACCGCGAATATTATACTTATCGAGCAAGGCCATTTGACGTTGATGACCCACCCTATTACCCCAGTCGCGAATCGAAAAACCCGGTACAGCGGGATTGGGCTGTGGCCAAGGACTGCGCGATGGGTTGGGCGGTGGATTCAGTTCGTAATACTCAATGTTCGGGGCAACCCAAAACGCTACCTTGGCTCCGTTGGGCCACTTTATTTTCGGTCGATTGTTGTAGGCCCAATAGTCGTAAGCAGCGAGCTTTTCCATTTCTATATCCTCTAGCCAATATTTACGAACGCGCGCCCAATTCAGCAATTACATCGGCTACCGTCATGACATCGGCATACTTAAGATGTAAGTCAGTCAGATTCGCGAAGTGGTAACTTTCATGCTTATCCGATACACATTCTTGCGGAACAATGGTTCGGTAGCCGCGGGATAGGCTATCGACCGCTGTAGCGCGAATGCAACCCGATGTCGAGCCTCCGGTTAAAATAAGGGTGTCAACCTGGTGCCAAACCAATAATGACTGCAAGGGTGTTTCGAAAAAAGCCGATGGCATACGTTTGGTATAGACCGCTTCGTTTTTGTAATCGATGTCTAACCGATCATCAAATTCGCTTCGGGCCGAGTCGAATTTTATGTTCTGCAATGAGTCCGGCGTATCCGTGCGCGTGCCCCAGATCCCGGCGTCTGCGGCAGAGTCCATATAAGCAACATGGGTCCATACAACCGGCCAGTTGAGCGAGCGGAATAATTTCACCAGATCCATGGTATAACCAAGTTGATTGGGATCTGTTTCATAGGCGGTCTTATAAAGATCAGTTCGGGTATAGGCTTTTTGAGGATCTATATTGATCAGCGCCGCTTTTTTACCAAACCCAAACGGGACTCGTTGCGGATTATTAATGACTTCGTTAAATATCTCTCTAGCTGTTTGGTCTGAAGTTATCATTGATCGCTCCGTCTAGTGCATTGAATTATGTTGGTTATAAGCGCATCAGCGCTCATATTTCTGACCCAGTTCGAGAATCGCATCAGTCTCTAAATATTCATTTAGTTGCCTAAAATCCAGCATCTGATCGCGAAACGGCGCCGTTGAGCCGTTGGCATGCAAGCTGGTGAAAAACTGTTTAGCCATATAGGTAAAGGCTCGCACCAGGGCGCCGGGGAAAATCACCAAAGAAAAACCAAGCTCTTCTAAACGCTTGGCGTCTTGCAACGGAGTATCACCCCCTTCGACCATATTTGCCATAATCGGCACTTTTTTGCCGAAGGCCGACATCACCCGATCGATATCGGTGCTGTTACGAATACCCTCAACAAAGACCATATCGGCACCGGCTTCGTAATAGGCGTTAGCCCGTTCGAGCGCTATATCAATGCCATCCACCGCTATGGCGTCGGTGCGCCCAATGATCAGGGTGTTTTCTGAGCACCGAGCGTCAACGGCTGCCTTAATTTTGCCGGCCATCTCGCCTTGGCTGATGAGCGACTTGCCCTGCAAGTGACCACAGCGCTTGGGATAGGTTTGGTCTTCCAGCTGAATGGCGTTGGCACCGGAACGCTCGAGCATTTTAACGCTGCGGATCACGTTTAAGGCATTGCCAAAACCGGTATCGCAGTCGACTATGATGTCCAATTCACACCGCTCCTGAATCAATGCCAGGGTGTCGTTTATCTCCGTCACACTCATCAGGCCGATGTCCGGTCGCCCCAACTTGGTATAGGCCAAGCTGGCGCCGGACAGGTACACGGTGTCAAAACCGGCCTGGGCCGCCAGTGACGCGCTCAGTGCATCGTAAACGCCCGGGGCGACAACAATGGGCTCCTGCGCCAGACGTTGTTTTAAATTGAGGTTGTTGGATTTTTTTTCAACTGTGACCATTGTTGAGCACCTTGATAACAAATAAGGGTGTTTGTGGCGTCCAGAATATCGACTACTTTTACCCAGCAACTTCCACCTAGCCAATGGCAACTTACCTGGACGCCTAGTCCTCGTCACCCTAAACGGCATGGTGAAACGCCTATCGGGCTTGCTGTCAAATGCTTGTGCGCAACATCTGATTAACCTTTGAGGATGGTAACCTCTCAGGTAGGATTGGTTTGCCTGTAGCCAGTAGCTTGCATTTGAGCCGACGGAATCGATACATTTAAATGTATTATTATTAATACATTTATAGTCTATAATAAATGCAGCTGTCAAGACTTAGTTATGTACAAAAAGGAGAACGAATGGACACTAAAGCGTCAAAGCGCGGCCTAGGTGCCACTAAATCACATCAGCTGTTTTTGCTACTCAAGGAAACCATCGTCAGCGGTCGCATTGCGCCAGGCAACAAGCTGCCCGGCGAAATCGCCCTAGCCAAAGAGCATGGCTTATCCAGAGTCACGGTCCGGCGAGCAATGGAGGCGTTGGCCAACGAGAATTTAGTCGTGCGCTTGGCTGGCAAGGGCACCCTGGTCAAGGAACAACCCGTCGGCGCAACCATCATGACGGCGAGCGTGGCCAACCTGTTACCGAACATGGTCACGATGAGCAAGAATTCAAATGTGAAATTGCTGGAATTCGCCTATGTCCAACCATCCGAACATATCCGAAGCCGGCTTGGCCTGGGCCCATCAGAGCGAACTCAACGCTCAGTTCGGGTTCGCTCAGCCGACGACAAACCCTTTTCGTATCTGGTCACCCATGTACCAGAGCCCATCGCATTGCATTACAACGAGAGCGATTTGGCGACGACGCCGTTGTTTGTTTTGCTGGAGCGCAGTGGCGTGTTGGTCGATCAGGCCAAGCAGGTCATTTCTGCCACTTTGGCGACCAGTGATGTGGCCAGTGCACTGCAGGTACCCGTGGGTTCGCCCCTTATTTCGCTCAACAGGGTGGTCATCGATCGCAATCAGCAAGGCGTGGAATACCTCACTGCACTGTACCGCCCAGACCGTTACCGTATTGAAATTGATCTCAGTCGAGCGGGCGATGAAGACTCACGCTATTGGCAAACAGTCGATGGCGAGAGCGATTAAACTGAGATCATCGCTTGACATGCCTTGAACGGCTGGTATACCTTTGATTGTGTTATTTGTAATACATTTAAAGACCGAGCAAAAAACCGGCTAGCCGTCAGCGTTGGGTAAATTGTAGTATGTCGCAACAAACATTTTTCGACAAAATATGGCAGGCTCATGAAATTGAGGTCGCTGATGATGGCCAAAGCCTTATGTGGGTCGATCGGCATTTCGTCCATGAAGGTTCTTTCCACGCGTTTAACAAATTAACGGCGAGAAGCCTGCCGGTTAGCCACCCTGAGCTAACCTTTGGCGTCGCCGATCATTATGTACCGACTCGGTCTCGTTCATTAGGCGACCTGCCGCTAAAGTCGCAGAATATGATTCAAATGCTCAGCACCAATGCGCACGAGCACGGCATTAGGCTGTTCGATTTACACGATTCACGGCAAGGCATTGTCCATGTGGTGGGTCCGGAACTCGGCCTGACCTTGCCAGGCACCTTTATTGTCTGCGGTGACAGTCACACCTCTACTCATGGCGGGCTCGGCGCACTGGCTTTTGGTATCGGCGCATCCGAAGTCGCACACGTTCTGGCAACTCAAACCCTTTGGCAAACCAAACCCAAGCAGATGCGCATTACCATTGATGGTGAGCTCGCTGAGGGCGTTACCGCTAAGGACATTGCCCTGCATTGGATCGCGCTATTGGGTGCGGACAGTGCCCGCGGACACGCGATTGAGTATGCAGGCAGCACCGTTAGCGCGTTGACGATTGAAGGCCGACTAACCCTTTGTAACCTGTCCATCGAAGCCGGCGGTCGCTGTGGCATGGTCGCACCAGATGAAAAAACTCTGAATTATCTAACGGGTAAAGCGTTCGCTCCGCGCGAAGACGATTTTATCCAGGCCGGACAGCATTGGCTCGGGCTGGTCACGGATGCACAGGCAACCTTTGATCGTGAAGTGCATATCAACGCTGCGGACATAGGCCCAACCGTCACCTGGGGCGTGTCACCGGAAGAGGCCATTTCAGTAAACAGTCCAATTCCCGACCCCAGCCATGCGGCGCACTCGGCCAAGGCCAAACAATGGGCCAGCAGCTTGGATTATATGGGCTTAACGGCGGGTCAGTCATTGCAGGATGTGCTTATTGACCGGGTATTTATCGGGTCTTGCACCAATGCTCGCTTAGAAGACTTACGCAGTGCGGCCCAGGTGCTACAGGGTCGTAAATGTGTCATACCCGGTATCGTGTCGCCTGGCTCTAGCTCGGTAAAGGCTCTGGCCGAGGCAGAAGGATTGGATTCAATCTTTATCAATGCTGGGCTTGAGTGGCATGAAGCAGGTTGTTCAATGTGTGTCGGCATGAACGGCGACTTGATTGGGCCCGGCGAACGCTGCGCCTCATCAACCAACCGAAATTTCAAAGGCCGACAAGGCCCTGGTGCGCGCACCCATCTCATGTCACCTGCCATGGTTGCGGCGGCCGCAGTAACGGGTCGCATTACCGACTTCCGCCAGCTGCCCCAAGTAGATGCCATTCAGGAGGCCGCGCTATGACACCGTTCAAGCAACTGGACGCAAAATGCTTTCCGCTCGATGCCGCCAATGTCGACACGGACCAGCTGATCCCGGCCAGGTTCATGCAAGAGCCGCGCAGCGTCGGCTATGGCCAGTTCCTGCTGTACGACCAACGCTTTGACAGCAACAACAGCGCAATAGAAGCATTTAGGTTAAATCAAACTCGCTTGGCGGACGCCGGTATTATAGTGGCTAAACGCAATTTTGGCGCCGGCTCATCGCGAGAGGCCGCAGTCTATGCCTTAGTTGACTATGGCTTTCGCTGTGTCATCGCACCCAGTTTTGGTGACATTTTTTCCAGCAACGCGGTTAACAATGGTTTGTTACCCGCCCTAGTCACCGAGGCTGATGCGCAGAAATTGATCGACTATTGTCAAAATCAGTTGGCAAGCTCGCTAACTACCGCCCCGATCATTTCTGTTGACTTGGAAAATAAACAGATTCGTTGCGCTGACAGGTCCATAGCGTTTGAGATTAAATCCGCTTGGCGCTCTAAACTGCTCAACGGGTGGGATGACATAGAGTTAACGCAGGCTTACAGCGAAAACATTGCTCAGTTTTACACCGACTATCAATTGCGTTCTCCATGGGCGGTAACGCCTCAGGATAATACTATATTGGCAGTTAATAAATAAAACGCACCAGTGAAAAGACCATCAAAACTCTAATGCAGTCAGCTTCGACCGAGCCTTGGTTTAACTTGATTCAACTGAGAATAATAATAACTAGAGGACAACAGAATGAGACATTCAATCTTTAATAAAACGGCAATTGCTATTGGCTTGGTATCGGCGATGTCTTTTTCGGCAAAGACCTTTGCTGAAGATACCATTACCGCAGTGCATGCATTCAACACCTCGTTAATCTATACCAAAAGCTTCTTGAGTTTTGTCGACAAGCTCAATGAACGCGGCAAGGGCGTCATCCAGATTGACGTCAAGGGTGGTCCAGAGGTTATAGGCTTGGGTGAACAGCCAGACGCAGTGCGTAACGGCGTGGTCGATATGGCCTACACCGCTGCAAGCTTTTATGGTGGCACCATCCCTGAGCGTGACATCATGGTCGCCTCAAACACCAACGGCATCTATGCTCGAGAAAGCGGTGGCATCGACTTGTTAAATGAAATACACCAAGAGAAGATGGGCGTTTACTACCTTGGCTGGTTCGACAGCGGAGTGAGTTATAACCTTTACACCGTAAATGAGCCAAAGATCGGAGCGGATGGGAAACTTGACCTGGAAGGCCTAAAACTAAGAAGCAACGCCGTTTATGATGCGTTTTTCCGTAGTTACCTAGGTGCAGAGCCAATCAGCATGCCAACAACGGATGTCTATGCCGGTTTGGAACGAAATGTCGTGAACGCCACCGGTTGGACTCAGATTGGCCTAAAAGACCTGAACTGGGACCGCTTCTTGAACTATCGGATTGAACCGTCTTTCTTTTCAACCGATATGGGCGTAATTATTAATATAGACGCTTGGAATGAATTGAGTGCTGAATCGAAAAAAATCCTCCAAGCAGTAGCCATTGAGCATGAGCGCGACAGCGCCCTATCGTTGGCGAGCCTAGGCGACACACAAAAAGCCGAAATGGTCGCAGACGGCATGAAGATTGTTGACTTGACTGGTGATGTTCGTGATCAGTTTTCCCAAGCAGCTCGTGAAGCAACCTGGGAGCGCATGGTTAGCCAGATGTCCCGCCATCCAATGGGTCTCAAGCATTACGATACCTTGGTCGAGAAATTCAACAAACTCGATTAATACTGTCTAAGGCTTCTACTAAAAGTTCAACCGGCTACGGTTGAACTTTTTTGGTTTTTTAAAAAAAGATGGGTTTCTTATGAGAATCGCCTTAAAAATATATAAAGGTTTTATTGACCTAATGGCCATAACCTCTGGCCTAATGCTGGTTTGGCTTATGGTCGGTATTGTACTGTCGGTACTCATAAGAAACCTGGGAGGCCAACCATCTGCCTGGTTTTTTGTCTCTACAGAGTATTCCCTCTTTTATCTAACCCTATTGGGTGCGCCTTGGTTAGTCCGAGAACAGGGCCATGTTCACATTGAATTATTGACGGCCATGATGCCGCCGAAAATATTGTCGATCCACAGTCGCTTAGTCGCTCTAGGCTGCGTAATTATATGCCTGGTGTTGGCTTGGAAAGGTTTTGACCTGGTGCAAACCAATATTTCACGCAGCGATTATGATGTCCGAGCTTTTTTTGTACCGAAATGGATTTTGACCATTGTCTTTCCCATTACCTTCTTGGCAATGGCGACTGAGTTCTCCAAATTTGTTTTTGGCGAAAATATCATGCATGTTGGTGAAGCGGGAGTGCATGAATAATGGAATGGTATCTTGCACTGACATTCTTACTGTCGATGATAATTTTCTTTATGGGCGCAGGCATGCCCATTGCGTTTGCATTTTTAGGGGCCAACGTTATTGGCTCCTGGTATTTCATGGGCGGCGAAAACGGTGTCACACAGCTGCTTAATAATGGCTTTGGTGGTCTGTCTAAGTTCAGCCTAGTCCCTATTCCGCTCTTTCTGTTAATGGGCGAATTATTTTTCCAAACGGGTCTGGGCATGAAGATGTTCAATGCCATTGACCGCCTAATGGGCAAGGTACCGGGGCGCCTGTCCTATGTGACCGTTGTTGGCGGCACCGCATTTTCGACACTGAGCGGTTCGTCCATGGGCTCTACGGCCTTAATGGGGTCATTGTTAGTGCCGGAGATGGAGCGGCGCGGCTATAAGAAACACATGTCGATTGGCCCAATATTGGGCACCGGAGGGCTCGCAATCATCATTCCGCCGTCGGCCTTGGCGGTACTGCTGGGGACCTTGGCACAGGTCGATATTGCTAAACTGTTGATTGCCGGCATAATCCCTGGCCTCATATTGGCCAGCTTTTACGTACTAACCATTTTCATTCACACCAAACTGGATCCCGATGCCGCCCCCGCCTATGAGGTTGCGGCCATCTCTTTGTTAGGCAAACTAAAACTGATTACTACGGATGTCATTCCGATGATTAGCGTGATGGTTATAATTGTAATCATGATGCTAACCGGTTTCGCAACGCCATCGGAGTCTGCAGCCTTTGGCGCCCTGGGTGTGGTCATACTGGGTTTCATCTACCGCTGCATGACTTGGCAGGCCTTCAAACAATCTATAATTGGTGCCCTGAAGGTTACCCTTATGGCTTATTTGATCGTCTTTGGTTCGGCAACCTTTAGTCAGTTACTGGCCTTCTCCGGCGCGTCAAGCGGACTGATTTATTGGGCGACCAGTTTCGATCTAACCCCCATTTTCATGCTCTTGGCCATGTTCGGCGTGCTGTTGTTGTTAGGCACCTTTATGGAGCAAATTTCCATAATGATGTTAACCGTACCGTTCTTCTTTCCATTAGCGGAGACGCTCGGTTTCGACCTGGTTTGGTTTGGCATCATAATGCTATTAGCGTTGGAGATTGGTTTTACCACACCGCCCTTCGGCCTATTGTTGTTTGTTATGAAAGGTGTCGCACCACCGGGTACCACGATGGGCGAAATTTACTCAGCAGCCATGCCATTCATTTTCTGCTCGCTATTCTTGGTATTGCTGATGATCATCTTCCCCAGTATCGCACTTTGGCTACCCAGCTTTATGAACTAACGCATTGTTTGCTGTGCTAGCGCGCCGCCCGGCTGTCTGCGGGGTGCGATTTAAAATACCGTATCCTTGATATTCACCCTTGCGTGGCTACTCTACCGGCAAAACAGCCGTTTATGCTGCGGTTTCATATTATCGTATTCGTTGCAATCGGTGTTATTGAGTTAGGCATAGACTGGCTGGCCACGATACAGGCTTTTAAACTCCCTGTTGCCTTTGAAGCGCGGGTAAGACCTGCCAAGATATTCAACCAGCTCGATTGGGTCCTCTGCTTGCCTGGGCTCGACATTAAAAGTCGGATCCAAGCCGGCAAAGGCATAAAGCTTCGTCACGTTATGCTTGAAGGTTTGATCCTCGAGTAAATCGACATAATCTCCCAACAGGCCCAAAAATTCTGGATGTGCCAACTTCAGGCGCACCCCGAGCTGTTGCTGCACTGTTGCGATGCATTCCTTGGCCAGTTGCACCGCCTCTCTTTTCAATACCCAGGAGCTCTCCATGCTTAAATCCTCCATGTTTGCACTTACTTAATCAGCAAAGAGCCTGCCAAGATAAAGAACGGATTAAGACGCCAAGCGGATTAAAATATATTGATTACCTGTATACGCTAAGGCAACCAAAATAATATACTTTTAGGATGATTTTCATCTTGTCTTTAGGGATGGATTTCAAAATGGATTGCATAGATAGGGTGCATCTGGCGTGCTGAAGGCTGTATATTGGCACACCATCGAAGGTAGTTTGGATAAAGGCAGGCCAATTGGATCCGATTCAAGACGCCCCCTTGCTGAAAAAACTTCGGATCGATAAGCCTATTATACCTAGCATTATAGGGCCCTATTTATGACTACAACTCTTAGCCTCGCGTTACTGGCCCTTGCCATCGGACTGTCACATGCTGACGATAATCCGGCCGTCGCGGCAATGCAGGATTATTTGGATTTCGCCGACTACGGTGAGGGTTCTATATCAACGGAGCAGCTTGCGTCGATCGAATCGACCAATATTCTCTATATCGATACCAGAAACCCAGCACAATACGATTCCGGTCATATTCCAGGCGCACTCAATATTGAATGGCGTCTAATACTCGCTCGCCGTGCTGAAATACCAACTGATCGGCCTGTGGTGCTCTATTGCGACACCGGCCTGCTGTCTTCTAAAGCCCAGTTCTCATTAAAAATTGCCGGGCGTGACAATATCAAGGTGTTGTGGGGCGGCTATCTGATGTGGCTTGCAGGGCAGGATAGTGGCGATTAAATATGCAGAGCACACCCGTTTCCCGGCCTTAAGGATCGTTTATCCTCTGACCGGAGGCGATGGCAGACTTTAGCGGGCCGCCGATCCAGGATGATAAAATGGCCCCTATAGGTTTTAGCACCAGGCTCTCTTTTTAGTAATATAATATTTGTAGTCGGCCTTCAAACCCTATCGGCTTGGCTAGGACCTCAACAAATACAGCAGTGGAGTATCGATTGTGCGCAAGATGGCAGATCTTATTCAAATATTAGGCCTCATCGTGCTTACCGGCTGCAACGTTGCCGGCGAAGATGCCTCTGATGGTGTTCTCCTTAGCGAATCGGATACGACATCTGAGGTCAGCGTCGACAAGGTCAGCATAGACAACGTCAGCTCCTATCAACTGCAGAAAACAACCTTGCATGTCGACCGGCGCGGTGGCATTAATGGTTCGCCCTGCAGTTGTTTTTATCATGCGATGGCCTATGCCGATTTCGATGGCGATGGTGATGTGGATATCTTTCTATCCGGTGGCAATGGCACCGATCTGCCCAGCGCAGTGGAAATTCATCTCAACGATGGCGCCGGAAATTTCACCTTGGATAAAAGTTTAATTCACGGATCTGAGCCGGGTGTCATTCATCCACGCAAAGCTATTTTGGGCGACTATAACGGCGATGACCAACTCGACATTCTAGTCGTTGGCCATGGCTATGACCAACCGCCCTTCCCTGGCGAGCGCCCACTGCTCTTTCTCACAACGGCCAATGGGCTTGAGTACAGCACAAGTCTTGAAGCTTATAGCGGATTCTTTCATTCTGCCGCCTCAGCCGACATCGACAATGACGGCGACCTTGATATCCTCATCGGCGACACAAAAGTGCCGTTTATGTTGATCAATGACGGGCTTGGCGGCTTTACTCAGGACTTGGCCAGGTTGACTTCGGAACTCAACAACCAACAATTCTATACCTCTGAGCTGATCGACATCGATCAGGATGGCTATATCGATCTCATAGCGGCCGGCCATGAGTTTGAAACTATGGCGACTGTTATCTATTGGGGCAGCGCTAGCGGTACCTACCTGGCCACCAACAAAACGTTGTTACCTGAGGTGGTAGGACAAGGTGTCATTCTCGATATCGATGCAGAGGATTTAGATGGCGATGGTCGGAGCGATATTGTCTTGACGCGCACAGGCGGCGGAAATGACAATTTCTATGTCGGATATTATCTCCAGCTCATTGAGAACAATGGTGACCGGCAGTTCAGCGATAGCACGAGCAATATAGCTGAAAATAGTTCTACCGAGAATGGATGGATCGATTGGATTCGTATTCAAGACTATAACAATGACGGCTATTTAGACATTATTGAAGACAACAACTCCCCTGCCTTGGTTTGGCTTAATAATGGCAATGGCGAATTTACGCGCTAAAAAAGCGCGTAGCAGACCAATCTAACCAGACTCATCTAACAGAGCCAAACTAGCGCGTGGGCACCGGGCCGCCTTAGCAGTCCTGCCCAGCGGCCCAGGCACTCGACCAGGCCCATTGAAAGTTATAGCCCCCCAACCAGCCGGTCACGTCCAATACCTCGCCAATAAAATAAAGCCCCGGTACCAGTTTACTGACCATGGTCTTGGATGAGATGTCGTGGGTATCAACGCCGCCGAGGGTGACCTCTGCGGTGCGGTAGCCTTCGGTTCCGCCCGGTACAAATTGCCAATGATTGAGCTGCTCAGACCAATAGAGCACATCGGCCTTGGACAACTCCGCCAGGGTCTTCTGGTGCGGCCACTGTTGGCAGAACAGCTCGGCCAGTCGTGCTGGCAGCAGCGCCGACAACCAGCTTTTAAACTGCTTCTTACCCTGTTCGTGCCGATCAGCGGCGAGCTGCTGGGCGACATCCATGCTCGGCAACCAGTCGATAGTCAACGCTTCACCTTCTTGCCAATAGTTGCTGATCTGCAACATGGCCGGGCCACTCAAACCCCTGTGGGTGATCAGTAAGTCGAGTTCGAATTGGGTTCCCTCTAGCGCGCGCACGCGGGCACGGGTCGCCAGGCCGGACAAGGCCGACCAGAGCGGTTTATCTTTGGTGTTCCAGGTAAAGGGCACCAGCGAGGCCCGATGGCTCAAGAGCGTGTGACCAAACTGCTGTGCCAGCTTAAAACCGAAGTCAGAGGCACCCAAGGTGGGTATCGACAAGCCACCGCAGGCCACCACACAGGAGACCGCTGAAAATACCCCGGCCGTGGTGCTGATGGCAAAATGATCGTCAAGCTTGGCGACCGATAGGACACTGGTTTCCAAAAGCAGGTCGACGCCTTCTTGCGCCAGCTCGCTTAACAACATCTGTTGGATGTCTTTGGCACTGTGGTCGCAAAACAACTGACCGAGATCCTTCTCGTGGTATTCGATGCCGTGCAGATTAACCTTGGCAATAAAATCCCATTGGCTATATCGACTCAGCGCGCTGCGCGCAAAGTGCGGATTGTGCGATAAAAAATGCGCCGGTTGCACGTCCAGATTGGTGAAGTTACAGCGCCCGCCACCAGACATCAGGATTTTTTTACCGGCCTTATTGGCATGATCGATCAATACCACTGAGCGGCCGCGCTTGGCCGCTTCGATAGCGCACATCATGCCGGCGGCACCAGCCCCTATTATCAGTACATCAACCCCGGTTGTCATACAGGCCCTCAGTTGTCATATAGGCGATCCCTATTTGCGCTCATTGCCAACAGAGCGGCGGGTGCGTTGATTTTCCAGCTTACGGCGGTTTGGATCGGTCTTATCCCGCACCACCGACTTCCACGGCATGGAGGGTAACTCGACAATAGCGGCCAGTTGATCGATATCCTTTTTCGCCAATTCATTCCAAGTGCCGGCGCGCATGGACGAATCCATAAAGACTGAGCCATAGCGCACACGCTTCAGGCGAGACACCTGAAAACCTTGGCTTTCCCAGAGGCGGCGCACTTCACGGTTGCGGCCTTCGACTATCACCACGTGATACCACTGGTTCGAGCCTTTGCCATCGAAGTACTGCACGTCACTGAACTTGGCCATGCCGTCGTCCAGTTGGACACCGGCACACATGGCGTCGATATTTTCCTGCTTGACCTCACCGAGAATCCGCACCGCGTATTCGCGTTCGATCTGGCGCGATGGATGCATCAGCCGGTTGGCCAATTCGCCATCGTTGGTAAACAGCAATAGACCGGAAGTGTTGATGTCGAGCCGGCCCACAGCCACCCAACGTTCACCGGTCAGCTTGGGCAGTCGATCAAACACTGTTTGCCGCCCTTCTGGATCTTTCCGGGTACAGATTTCACCCTCGGGCTTGTTATAGATCAGCACGCGACGGACGGCCTTGGTATCAATTTTAACGGTTTTGCCGTCGACCTTTAATTCATCCGTGCGCTGGACCTTGTCGCCCAGCTTGGCGACTTCACCATTCACACTGACGCGCTTGTCTTCGATAACTTTTTCCATCTCGCGGCGCGAACCGAGACCGGCTTTGGCCAATACTTTTTGAATTCGTTCTTCACTCATTGTCATTTTCCTCACGTTGCGAGTCGTTCTCACGAGCGTCCAGCAGCGCCTGTTGTTGGGCTAGCTTTTGTTGGATTGATTTCCACTGTTCTTCTTCAGACAGCGGCGGTTCGAGCTCCGCTACAAGCTCGTCTGCTGGAGCCGGCATGTCCACTGAATCCTGCGCTATTAGCGGGTCAGTGTCGGCCGGCTCTGGCGTGGTCGAGTCTGTATCGTCATAATCTAGCTGCAGATCAGGGTGTTCATGTTCTGCCTTTTGCTGCGCTAACGCCTGTTCGAAGTTGGCGTTAACCTTGTCCATCGCCTGCAACTCTTGGTCGAGCTGTTCGTCGATAAATTCATTGCCGGTTTTTCCACTGACGGCGCTGTCGCGTATCTTTTCGATCAGGCCGCTGAAGGATATTTCCGCTTGTTGCTTATCTTCGGATGCGTTTTCGTCGTTATCGGCGGTCAGATGCAATTGCGGATTGAGTTCTTCCATATCGCGAATTTCACCCAGGCTCGGCATCTGGTCGAGCGTCATCAGGCTAAAGTAGTCGAGAAATTGCCGGGTGGTGGCGTACATGGCTGGGCGGCCGGGTACGTCTCGATGACCAACCACTCGCACCCATTCGCGCTCCAATAAGGTGCGAATAATATTCGAACTGACCGCCACGCCGCGCACATCTTCAATTTCACCGCGGGTAATGGGCTGCCGATAGGCAATCAGGGCGATGGTTTCCATTAGGGCGCGCGAATAGCGCTGCGGTTTTTCTTCCCACAAACGTGCCACCCAGGAAGCCGTATCGGTGGCGGTTTGGAATCGATAGCCACTGGCGACTTCCACCAACAACAGGCCGCGGCCGCTATGGTGGGCAATCAACTCAGCCATCAATTGGCGCACGATACGGCCATGGGGGCGTTCGTGAGCTTCAAATAAGGCGCGCAAATGACTGGCCGACAGCGTGATACCGGAGGCAAACAACGCCGCCTCGAGAATGTTTTTGAGCCGCTCTGGTGAATGACCGCCATAGGGGTCGCCCTGGTCGCTATCGGCTATGTCCAGTTCCTCATCGATTGCGCCTGGGACGTTATCACCCTGGCTGCTGGTCGGCTCTATGTCATCGTAAACCGCGGGGTCGGTATCCGTCTCAACATCGCCCTCGTTCGGCTCGGCATACTTGTCAACCAAGGCATCCAATGCCGTTTGGTTCTTACCTTGATGCTTTGCTTTGGGCTTGCGCGCGCTAACCTCCTGCTGACTACTGTCAATCTCGCTGCCATTTTCCGGTTCCGGTGTTAATGGATCGATGGGTTCGTCGGTTGGGTTCATTCGCCTTTGGCCTTTACGTGAATAGGTGCGAACAATTCCGTCTGCACCAGGTCAATTAAGGATTCTTTGGCCAATTCCATAATGGCCAAAAACGTAACGATCACCCCCAAACGCCCTTCTTGGGCATTGAACAGGGTGATAAAGGGTACAAATGCCTTGCCTTGCAAGGTGGACAGAATATCGGCCATGCGCTGTCGGGTCGACAGCGTTTCGCGCTGCACCTCGTGCTCGCCAAACATCTCGGCACGGCTCATCACATCTTGAAAGGCGAGCAGGATTTCCCGTAGATCCACATCGGGGTGTAACTTAGGACGCTCGTAGTCGGGTCGCATTTCATCGGCGAGAAAAACATCCCGACCAACGCGCGGCAGTTCCGCAATATTTTCGGCGGCGCCTTTAAATTGTTCGTATTCTTGCAGTCGACGAATCAACTCCGCACGTGGGTCGCCCTCATCATCCAACTCTTCTTCTTTACTGCGTGGCAAGAGCATGCGGCTCTTTATTTCGGCCAGCATTGCGGCCATAACCAAATACTCAGCGGCCAACTCCAGATGCATACCGTGCATCAGGTCAATATATTCCATGTATTGAGAGGTTATTTCGAACACATTGACGTTGAGAATATCAAGGTTCTGTTTACGGATCAGATAGAGCAATAGATCGAGTGGCCCTTCAAAGGCATCGAGGAAAACTTCTAGAGCATCGGGTGGAATGTAGAGATCGATGGGGATCTGCATCATCGCCTGGCCATCGATTACGGCAAAGGGGATTTCCGTTTGTTCGGCCATGGCGCGCTGCCGCAGTTGGTTCAGTGCCTGCTCTTTGGCCGATAAACGCTTTGCCGGAATCGGGGCGTCGTCTTCCGTGAATAGGGCAATCGGTACCACCGCCTTATCGATGATGGGCTCGTCGGCACTGGGTTGCGTCGGGCCTTTGGCCTCGGGCAGATGCTTCTGGTTGTGGTTAGGCTCGGTCATCTCGTCACCAACACGCTATTGGAAGGGACTGGGATCGCCCATCCCGACCCGCACCACTTCTGGCGCACCATCTAACAGGTTGATGATGGTCGACTCTTCGACGCCACAAAAACCGCCATCGATCACCAGGTCCAACTCGTGCTCGAGCCGATCACGGATGTCATCCGGATCACTCAACGGCTGCTCGTCATTGGGCATAATCAAGCTGGTGCTGAGCATCGGCTCGCCCAAGGCGGCCAAAATGGCCGAGGCGATGGGATTACCAAGCACGCGCAAGCCGATGGTGCGCCGCTTCGGGTGCAGCAACCGGCGCGGCACTTCACGCGTGGCCTGAAGAATAAAGGTGTAGGGCCCCGGCGTGTTATTTTTAATCAATCGGTAGGCGACATTGTCTACATTGGCATAGCTTGAGAGATCGGACAGATCACGACAAACCAGAGTAAGGTTATGTTTTTCATCGATTTGGCGGATACGCCGGATCGTGTCAATGCCCCGTTTATCACCCATTATGCAGCCTAAGGCGTAGGCCGAATCGGTGGGGTAGGCAATAACGCCACCCTTGCGCAGTATCTCTACCGTATGGGCAATCAACCGGGCTTGGGGGTTTTCAGGATGAATCACAAAAAACTGGCTCATATTGGCTCCCGCCAAGAATCGAGGTTTGCTACTTTACCGTGATGTGGCATTGCTTTCCAGCGCTTTCAGCGTTGCCATGCGGGTGCGCAACCAATCGCTCGCGGTCGGCAAATCCTTGGGCCATTCTGGATAGGTGCCGAGTTTCAACCAGGGTGTGTTGGGGCTGTGAAAGTCGCTCCCGCCACTGGCATAGAGATTCCGCTCTTGAGCCTGATTACTGAGGAACTTGCGCTTTTCTGGGTTCAGACCAACGCAGGCAATCTCAATCGCTTGACCACCGGCGGCACAAAAATCATCAAGCATTTCGCGTGTCTTAGTCCAAGTGAGATCATAGCGATGGGGATGGGCGACCACCGGCAAGCCACCGCATTCCAGAATCCACTGGGCTGCCTCCGCCATCTCCGGCCATTGGCTTTTGACATCGCCTATCTTGCCCTGGCCTAACCAGCGTTTATAGAGTTGCGCGGTATTCTTGGCCTGTTCGGTTTCCACTAAATAGGCCGCAACATGCGGCCGCGCCGGCGGGCCCGGGTGAGCGATGGCGCGAATCCGCTCCTCGTTCAGTTCAAATCCCGCCTTACGCATGACATGCAAGATGCGTAAAAAGCGGTTTTCGCGCCGCTCGACATAGTCATTTTCAATGCTTAACCAACGCTCGCTGTAGGCATCGATGCCCAGGCCGACCATATGAATAGTGCGGCCCTTCCAAACGCACGATAGCTCGGCCGCCGGATAGAGCTCCAATTCCGCTGGTACCCATGCATTGGCTAGGGCCGCTCGATAGCCTGCGGCGGTATCGTGGTCGGTTAGAGCCATATGACGGACACCGTTGGTAACCGCCAGCGCAAAGAGATCGGGGCAAGTGAGTTGTCCATCGGAAAAGCGACTATGGCAGTGCAGTTCCCATTCGTGCTTTCGATTTACTATCATAGGGCGTATCAGCGGTCCATTGGCCGGGGCGATCTAGTTGGTTATTTAACAGGCAAAGCGCTTCAGAAGAGCGTTTCAGTTAAAAATTTCGTCACAATTGGTTGCATTTGCTGGGCTACACCCTGAGACTTAGCCCCCAATATTTTGAGCTAAATAAGGCGCAACCGACCCATGTGGTATGCCATTCTGTCAGAAGATCATCCGAATAGCCTTGAAAATCGACTTGCAGCGCGTCCAGCCCATGCTCAACGCTTGCAGGATTTACAGTCGCAAGGCCGATTGTTGCTCGCCGGTCCACATCCCATGATCGAGTCTGAAGACCCCGGTGCCGCGGGTTTTTCTGGCTCCTTGGTAGTTGCAGAGTTTGATAGCCTCGCCAGTGCACAAAGCTGGGCCAATGACGACCCCTATGTAACAGAGGGTATTTATGCAAAAGTTGTGATAAAACCCTTTAAACAAACCTTTCCAAATTAGTACAATCATCACTTACATCTGACATTACTAGCCATTAATAGGAAATTGATCATGCTTGTTCGCCTTGTGTCGAAACTGCTTCTAGCCTTCGCCATTTTAATCGCAGCGCCGACCCAGGCCTTTGCTGAAACAGTGTGGCTCAGCGATATGCTGTGGGTCAACGTCCGTACTGGTCCAACCGATAACAACCGTGTTCTCAAAACCATTAAATCCGGCACTCGGATGGAAGTGTTGGAGAAAGCAGAAGACGGTGACTACTACCATGTGCGAACCGAAAATGGTTTGGACGGTTGGGTGCCCAGTCGTTATCTGACAACCGAACCGACAGGTTTTATTAAGGCCGCTCTGGTGCAAACTGAAAAAGATCAACTCCAGCAGCTCTATGACGCCCTAGATAGGAAATACAGCGCCCTACTCGCCACCAAAGGCGATGTAACTGGCGAACTGGAAAACTTACGCAGCGAGAATACCCAGCTGACCTTGGAACTCAATCGAATCACCTCAATCAGTGGCGACGCCATCGACCTAGACGGCGAGTATCAACAGTTGGCAGAGGAAAATGCCCGACTCAAAAACGGACTCGATGTCGCCCAAGCCGAAAATCTAGCCTTGTCCGAATATAACGACAATAAGATGCTCTATGCCGGCGGTATCCTTATTGCCTTGGGGATTTTCTTAGGCTTTCTGTTACCGCGTTTGAATGGCAAGCGACGGAAAGATGGCTGGTCATAATACCAGCCATCTATGATACACTCAGGTTATTGATTTAATTGGAACTTTCTCGATGGCCTGGTCTGACACACCGATTCAAAAACCCTATAGCCTAGTCAATTTGGCCGACCTGCTCAGTCAGGGTCTATTAGGGTCCATGTCCCGTTTCAGTCATTTTCAAATTGTTGAATGGTGCAGCCATTTCGTTGAAAACTATGATCTGACGCCAAACAACGATATCCCGATCCCAGCCGCCAGCGCTATAGCACTGGCAGATGACGTGGTCGTGCAGTGGGAGCTTTTCTTAGCCACCCAATACACCCTTGATGATCTGAGCAAATTCACCCTGTCCGACGTGGTCATGCCCAAAGCCTATTTTGAGCAATGGTTGAATCGGGTCCTGGCGTTGCCGACCCAACACTGAGATGGATTACGCCGACCTCTATTTTGACCAAGATGGCACCCCTAAGTCGGCCACCTACGACGACATCTACTATTCCCAAGGCCTGGGCCATGCCGAGTGCCACCATGCTTTTATTGCACCCAATCGCCTGCCCGAACGGTTTCGAGCGCTGCGTGCGCAGCAACACTTCACCATTGGCGAAACCGGCTTCGGCACCGGCCTGAACTTTATGGTTGCCTGGCAAACCTTTCTCGAGCATGCCCCGGCCGATGCTCGGCTGACCTTCGTCAGCTGTGAAAAGTACCCTATCGCGCCCGCCGAACTGGCCCGCAGCCATCAACACTGGCCCGAATTACGGTCCCTGGCATTAGCGTTACAGGCCCAATATCCGCCCCCCTTAGCGGGCTTTCATCTGCTGGAGTTCGGTCGGGTTAATCTGCTACTGCTGTTGGATGATGCCGCGTCGGCGTTGGCTGAGCTTACCGCACAGGTAGACGCCTGGTTTCTCGATGGCTTTTCACCGGTAAAAAATCCGGCCATGTGGTCTCCGGAACTCTTTGATCAACTGCATCGGCTAAGCCGAGTCGACACCACCTTGGCAACCTTTAGCTCGGCGCGGGTTGTCCGCGACGGATTGCTGGGCGCCGGCTTTGCGCTGGAGAAGTTGTCCGGCTTCGGCAAGAAACGCAATTCCTTTCGCGCCGACTTTATCGGTCGCTGCGAACCACCGCGCATTACCGGCTGGCCCAGCTCGGAACTGCCCGCGCCCAAGGCCAATGCCGGTCGCCATATTGCTATTATTGGCGCGGGCTTGGCCGGAGCCAGCACGGCCGCCGAACTGAGCAAACGCGGCTATCGAGTGAGCGTATTTGAACAGCAAACGGGCTCGGCTCAAGGTGGCTCGGGCAACAGCCAGGGCGCGGTCTACGCCAAACTGTCGGCACAGCCGGAAGGCACCACTCGATTCTATGCGCAAGCGTTAATTCGGGCGCACAGCCTGCTGGCCGAACTGCCCGACACGGTCCCACACGGCACCAGTGGTCTGGTCCAGCTGGTGCATAACCCACGCGAATTGACCCGTTTACAGCAGCTCAGTGCTGCGGCCTATATTCCATCGGAACTGGCCGTGGCCAAGACCGCTGAAGAATTGACTGCGCTCACCGGCTTGCCGCTGACCGATCCCGGACTCTGGTTTGCCCAGGGCGGCTGGGTCAGCCCAGCGCTGTGGGTGCGCCACCTGCTGCAATCACTCGCCGAACCGGTTCATTTACAGTGCCGTATAGTCGAATTAACGGCCCAGGCCGACGGCCACGGCTGGTGCTTGACCGACGCCCAGGGCCAGACCTATGAGGCCGATCAGGTGGTCATCGCCAGCGCCTTCGAGGCCAACCAATTTGTCCAGACGGCGCATTTGCGTTTGAATACCATCGCCGGCCAAGTAACCCGACTGGCGGTGCCCGAGACGGGGCCAACATTGAAGGCGGTGATCTGTACCGATCGCTATGTCATGCCGGCGCTGAACGGCCAGCTGACCATCGGCAGTACCTTTCGCCTGAAGTCTACGCAGACCGATGTGCGCGCGACGGAGCACAGTGAAAATATCGCCAGTTTACGGCTACGTGTGCCCAGTTTGTTGCCAGATGATGTCACGATAGTCGGTGGCCGGGCGGGCGTGCGCTGCACCTCGCCAGACTACTTGCCGTTGGTTGGGCCGCTCTCGAACCCCGATGCCTTGTGGCACCAGTTTCGCATCAGTTTGCAGCGTAAACGCACCGAGCACGAAGCCCCAGCCGAGCATTTGCCCGGACTGTGGCTCAATGTTGCGCATGGCTCCAAAGGCCTCTGTTCCAGCCCTCTGAGTGCCCGTCTATTGGCCGCCATGATCGCCGGGGAACCCTATCCGGTGCAGCAGAGCGTGGCCGACCAGCTCAACCCGAATCGTTTTGTGGTGCGCGAGATAGTGCGCGGTAAGCG
>NZ_CEYAVF010000016.1:0-50654 GCF_982785585.1 Reinekea sp.
TATTGGTTCTGGGTCCTCAACTAACAACTAACAACTAACAACTAACAACTAACAATGTAAATGTCACAACAATAAGGAGTTTAAATGGACGTGTATATTCAACAGTGTCAACACTGCCGGTCGCGGAATCTGCGCAATATCCTCGTCCGAGATGACGCTCAGCGGGTCTATGTCCAGTGCCGTCAGTGCGACCAGCTGGTGGCGCGCTATATCATCGCCCCAGGCGGATATTTTCACGAAGGCAAGGATTATGAGAGCTTCTTGCGGACCAGGATGCTCGACGGCGGCTTCTTGTCGGGACGCGATTTAAAGGCTGCGTTCCAGGACGTATCTGACAGCTGCGCGAAGGGCTTCGATGAGGCCGTTAGACGTGGTCAAAAAAAATATGGTGATCCATTGCCCTAGCCCTTGTGGCATAGGCTACTAAGGAGAACAATACAAACCATCCGTTTTGCCAGCTGATGCGTAAGAATCGGAATTGTTTTAGGAGACCCGCCATGAAAACCATTGCCCTATTTGCCAGCGCCACCCTGTTAAGTGCCTGTAGCCAGTTGCCGGTCAGTATCTATGCCGACACCCCGATCCAGTTTGATCCGATGAGTTTCTTCAACAATCAGATCCATGCCGAAGGCTTTGTGCGCGATCGCAGCGGCGAAGTCAGCCGCACCTTCACCGCCCAAATCAGTGCCACTTGGGACGAACAGGGCGGAGTGCTCGATGAACTCTTTACTTGGAGCGATGGCGAGATCCAGACACGCGTTTGGCAGTTCCGCAAGACCGGCGAGCAAACCTATGTCGGCACCGCGGCCGATGTCATCGGAGACGCCCAGATGGAGTTTGCCGGCAATGCCATCCATATGAATTATGTCCTCGATGTTCCCCTGGCCTCGGGTAAAAACATCGGCATTCGCATGGACGACTGGCTCTATCAGGTCAGTGACAACTCCATCGTCAATGTGACCTCAATGTCAAAATTTGGTTTTTCGGTCGGCGAAGTGGTACTGACCATGCGCGTGATCGACTAGGTTTTTAAGATTAGCCATAAAAAAACCGCGTAATACGCGGTTTTTTTACTTCTGAGTAAGCCTCAACCCTAGAGGTGTTCGACTTTCTCAATCTCATATTCGACCACGCCGCCGGGCACCTTAACGACAACCGTATCGCCTTCTTCCTTGCCGATCAACGCTCGAGCAATCGGTGAGTTCAAGGAGATCTTGTTGACCTTAACGTTGGCCTCATCATCACCGACGATCTTATAGGTCACGCCCTGATCGGTTTCAACATTAAGCAGACTTACCGTAGTGCCGAAGATTATTTTTCCGGTGACCGGTATATCGTGCACATTGATCACCTGGGAGCCGGATAGCTTACCTTCGATATCTTGAATCCGCCCTTCGATAAAGCCCTGCTGCTCACGCGCGGCATGGTATTCAGCGTTTTCTTTCAAGTCACCGTGCGCGCGGGCTTCGGCGATAGCAATAATTACCGCGGGCCGACGCACAGATTTTAATTCTTTGAGCTCGTTTTGAAGCGCCAATTCACCTTCAACGGTCATTGGATATCGTTGCATGCGATGTTCCTTTCTCATTTAAAAAGGGCGCCAGGCGCCCTTTGATCGTCTGTACTTGACCGTTATTATGACTGACTGAGCATGGCATGCAAGTCTTGCAGGCGGTTTACAGACGGCTCTTGCTGCAACTGGATGGCCATCACGGAGGCCTCGGCACCGGCCAAGGTCGTGGTGTAATAAACCTTATGTTGCAGTGCACCCTTACGGATCTCGCCACTGTCGACCAGCGACTGCCGGCCTTCGGTGGTATTGATCACAAAGGCAACTTCATCATTTTTGATCAGATCGACCAGATGCGGACGGCCTTCCTTGAACTTATTCACCGCCGAGGTCGGCAAACCCTGATCGCTAAAGAACTGCGCCGTACCCCGGGTAGCAACCACATCAAAACCCAGTTCGGTCAGGCTACGCGCCATCACCAACGCCGCGGCCTTATCTTTATTCTTGACCGAAATAATCACCTTACCCGAGGTCGGTAACACCGCACCGGCACCAACAGCAGCCTTAGCAAAGGCTTCAGCAAAGGTCTTGCCGGTGCCCATGACTTCGCCGGTCGATTTCATTTCCGGGCTTAACACCGGATCGACACCGTGGAATTTATTAAACGGCATGACCGCTTCTTTGACCGAGAAATAGCTCGGAATAATCTCTTCGGTAAAGCCCAATTCCAACAGAGTTTTACCGGTCATCACCTGGGCGCCGATCTTGGCCAATGACACACCGATGGCCTTGGACACGAAAGGCACGGTGCGCGAGGCACGCGGGTTCACTTCGATGATATAGAGTTTTTCATCCTGCCAGGCCATCTGGACGTTCATCAAGCCGATTACATTAAGCTCCAGCGCCATCGCCTTGACCTGCTCACGGATCATGTTTTGCGCAGGCATCGGCAGGCTATAGGGCGGCAGCGAACAGGCCGAGTCACCGGAATGGACGCCCGCCTGTTCGATATGTTGCATGATAGCGCCGATAACAACACGTTCGCCGTCGCTGACACAGTCGATGTCCATTTCGATAGCATCATCGAGGAAGCGATCGAGCAGCACCGGCGAGTCATTCGACACCTTGACCGCGTCATTCATATAGCGGCGCAAGTCTTTTTCCTGGTAGACGATTTCCATGGCTCGGCCGCCCAAGACATAGGACGGTCGCACTACCAGGGGATAACCAATGCGGTTAGCGATCAACACGGCCTCATCGAGGCTACGCGCGGTACCGTTCTCCGGCTGCAACAGATTCAGCCGTTCAACCATCACCTGGAAGCGCTCACGGTCCTCGGCTCGGTCGATGGCATCCGGGCTGGTGCCAATAATGGGCACACCGGCCGCTTCGAGGGCACGCGCCAATTTCAATGGTGTCTGGCCACCGTACTGGACGATGACACCCTTGGGTTTTTCCAGATCGATGATCTCGAGTAAATCTTCCAAGGTGACGGGCTCAAAGTAGAGCCGATCGGAGGTGTCGTAATCGGTCGAGACAGTTTCCGGATTACAGTTCACCATAATGGTTTCGTAACCGTCTTCACGCGCCGACAGGGCAGCGTGCACACAGCAATAATCGAATTCGATGCCCTGGCCGATACGGTTCGGACCACCGCCGATGACCATGATTTTCTCGCGATCGGTCACCGCCGCTTCGCATTCTTCATCGTAGGTCGAATACATATAGGCGGTATCCGATTTAAATTCCGCGGCACAGGTATCCACCCGCTTATAGACCGGGCGCACGTTTTGGGCCCAGCGCTTCTTGCGCAGTTCCTGTTCACTGACACCGAGCAGATGAGCCAGACGCAGGTCCGAGAAGCCCTTGCGTTTCAGGCTGCGCATCAGCGCCTCATCGAGGTCTTTCAGGCCTTTGCTGCTGAGGGCTTTTTCATCGGCGAGCAAATCTTCGATCTGTACCAGGAACCAAGGATCGATGCCGGTCAGCTCATTAATATCGGTCACCGACATGCCCGAACGGAAGGCATCGGCGACGTACCAGATTCGGTCAGGACCGGCTTCGCGCAATTCGCGCACGATAATTTCATTGGCATTGTCTGCGTTCAGGTCAACATAGCTGTCAAAACCACAGGCGCCCACTTCCAGACCGCGTAACGCTTTCTGCAAGGATTCTTGAAAATTACGGCCAATCGCCATGACTTCACCGACCGACTTCATCTGAGTCGTTAAGCGATCATTAGCCTGGGGGAACTTCTCGAAGGCAAAGCGCGGTATCTTGGTGACGACGTAGTCAATGCTCGGCTCAAACGAGGCCGGGGTGACGCCACCGGTGATTTCGTTCTGCAACTCGTCGAGCGTATAGCCGACTGCCAGCTTGGCGGCGACCCGAGCAATCGGGAAGCCAGTGGCCTTCGAAGCCAGGGCGGACGAGCGCGACACACGTGGGTTCATTTCGATGATCACCATGCGGCCGGTCGCCGGATCGATGCCGAACTGGACGTTCGAACCGCCAGTCTCGACGCCAATTTCACGCAGCACCGCCAGTGAGGCGTTACGCATGATTTGATATTCTTTGTCGGTTAGCGTTTGCGCCGGCGCAACGGTAATGGAGTCGCCGGTATGAATGCCCATCGGGTCAAAGTTTTCGATGGCGCAAATAATGATGCAGTTATCATTTTTGTCGCGCACCACTTCCATCTCGAATTCTTTCCAGCCAATCAGGCTTTCGTCGATCAGCAATTCATTGGTCGGCGACAGGTCGAGCCCGCGGCGACAGATCTCTTCAAATTCTTCTTTGTTGTAGGCAATACCGCCGCCACTGCCGCCCATGGTAAAGCTCGGACGAATGATCGACGGAAAGCCCAGGCGTTCGGCGATCACAATGGCTTCTTCGAGCGTGTGCGCGATGCCGGATCGGGGGGTATCGAGGCCAATTGACTTCATCGCCTTATCGAAGCGACTGCGATCTTCGGCCTTATCGATGGTGTCGGCATTGGCACCGATCATTTCCACACCGTATTTGGCGAGAACGCCGTGCTTCTCCAGATCGAGTGCGCAATTGAGCGCCGTCTGGCCACCCATGGTCGGCAACACTGCATCCGGACGTTCTTTTTCGATGATTTTTTCCACGACCTGCCAGGTGATCGGCTCTATGTAGGTGGCATCGGCCATGGTCGGGTCGGTCATGATGGTGGCCGGATTCGAGTTGACCAGGATGACCCGATAACCCTCTTCGCGTAACGCCTTACATGCTTGTGCACCGGAATAGTCAAACTCACAGGCCTGGCCAATCACAATGGGCCCAGCGCCGAGGATCAGAATGCTTTTTAGGTCAGTACGTTTTGGCATGGTTTCTCACAAATTCTGAATGCTAGTGTATGCAACTGCCCCAGCAATTGGGGCAGTGTCGGGTCACCTTAGGACTGGCGTTGGCTCATATAATCAATAAATTGATCAAACAAGGGCGCGCAATCGTGTGGACCGGGACTTGCTTCCGGATGGCCTTGGAAGCTAAAGGCAGCCTTGTCAGTATGCCGTATGCCCTGCAGTGACTGGTCAAACAAGGACCGGTGCGTGGCCACCAAATGGCCTGGCAAACTGCTTTCTTCGATGGCAAAACCGTGGTTTTGACTGGTGATCATCACCGTCTGGTCGGCCAGTACCGCGACCGGATGGTTGGCACCGTGATGACCAAACTTCATCTTGCCGGTTTGCGCACCGCAAGCCAGGCCCAACAACTGATGGCCCAAACAGATCCCGAAGACCGGGATATTGGTAGTTAAAATCTCAGCAATGGCGCGAATGGCATAGTCGCACGGTTCCGGATCGCCCGGCCCGTTGGACAAAAATACGCCATCAGGGGCGAGCGCCAGAACATCGGCAGCCGGCGTTTGCGCCGGGACCACGGTGATGCGGCAACCGCGATCAGCAAGCATGCGCAGAATGTTGCGTTTGACCCCGAAATCATAGGCGACGACGTGAAACTTGCTGGTATCGGGTTGGGTATGACCAACGCCTAATTGCCAGCTGCCTTCGGTCCACTGATAGGGCGCCTTAACACTGACTACCTTGGCCAAATCCATGCCTTTCAAGCCGGCAAAACCCTTGGCCAACGCTAAGGCGCGATCGACGTCGATGTTCTCACCGGCCATGATGCAACCGTTTAGAGCACCCTTTTCGCGCAGAATTCGGGTCAGACGACGAGTGTCAATATTACCGATAGACACTATATTGCGTGCTTTCAGGTAGTCGGCGAGCGATTGCTCACTGCGGAAGCTGCTGTGCATCAGCGGTACGTCGCGAATCACTAGACCCGACGCCCAGACCTGATCGGACTCTTCATCTTCCGAGTTCACGCCGGTATTGCCGACATGGGGATGGGTCAGGGTGACGATTTGCTGGGCATAGGATGGATCCGTGAGGATCTCTTGGTAGCCGGTCATGGAGGTATTAAATACCACTTCACCAATGGCTTCACCAACGGCACCAAAGCCGATACCGTTGAAAATACTTCCGTCTTCGAGCGCGAGTATGGCAGGCGTACTCAAGATCCGTTCTCCTATCAGTTGCATGAATGGACGATTGAGAAATTGACCCGTTAGACCGGTTTTACCTCACCCCAATTCGTAAAAAAGCGAGATGAAGATAACTTCATCCCGCTTCGTTATTTGCCGTTGCAGCATAACGCCACGACAAGCTAATTTTTTGGTGCGGTCAGGGTGTAGTTTCTGCTGGTCAAACGTCTCAGCTGGGTGCATTTGCAGCCCAAAATTTCGCGGATATTACAGGATTTTGGCACTTTTTGTCCATTAAATTTTTACGGTATTTAGGTAACGGGCCCTTCTCACACTGCACAGAGCAAATAGTTACCTTTAAGTGGCTCGCCTAATGGACCGATTTAACACCAGGAACGGTGGCCAGACAGAGCATTTTGGCAACCGATCGAGCCACCATTAAATCCTGCTCACCTGTGGCACGGCCTTTAAAAAGCTGGCATTATCAAACTTACATAAGGCCGCCCAACAGGCATTGCCATGTCACAAACTAGCCAATTGATTGACACGCTCAAAAAAATTCTACGTGAGCGCAAAATTACCTATGCCGATGTCGCAACCCACCTAAATCTCAGCGAAGCCAATGTTAAGCGCATGTTTTCCAAACGGCACTTCACCCTCAATCGACTCGAAGCTATCTGCTCACTGGCCAATGCCGATCTGGGTTACCTGATTACCCGGATGCATGAGGGCTCGATGATCATCGACGAGTTAACGCTGGAAGCCGAACAAGATCTGATCGCCAACATCAAGTTATTGTTGATGGCCCAATTACTGATCAACCGCTGGACATTGGACGATATAGTGTCTATCTATAATTTTGACGAACACGAGGCCACTCGCCTGCTGGCAAAACTTGATCGGCTCGGCTTTATCGAACTGCTGCCAGGCAATCGGGTCCGCACACTGGTGTCGCGCAACTTTAAGTGGATTCAGAACGGACCGGTACATAAATACTTCGAAAATCATGTCGCCGGGGAGTTCTTCAACTGCACTTTCAACCCCAAGGCCGGCGAACTACTGGTCTTCATGGCTGGCATGCTAACTCGTCAATCGAACCGCCATATGCAAAACAGCATGCGCCGGCTGGCGCGCGAGTTTGATGACCTCTGTAAGGAAGATGGCAAACTGCCAGTCAGTGAAACCTATGGCTCTGGAATAGTGTTGGCGTTGCGGCCTTGGGAGCTGAGTGTCTTTGCCGAGTATCGCCGAGTACCCAACACCAAAAAATTCTAATGCCGCTACTATCTGGAATGGAATCGACAATGCGCCTTTCGGCCTTACTTTGAGGGGCTTGAACATATTTTGCTGCTGGTCAAATAGGACAAGCTGGGATTAGACGGTGGTATCGAGATTAAAGCCCACAGCTTGTTGCTGCTGGGTCATGTAGGCCGCAGTTTGGGCCATTTGCTTACCGGCCTGACTGATATCTGTGAACACGTCCAACGGTAAGCGCTCGGTGTCAGTGCTAGTGCGCAGCACGTCATCGTTTACCGCCGCGCTGTTGGCTTCGGTTATGGCGACGTCTTCTCTGTTTAATTCGGCCTGCTCGCCACGCTCTTCAGCAGCCTTGATACTTTGTTCGCGATCAACCTGGCGGATCTCAACTTGCGCATCGTGCACCATTTGAGACGCTATGACAGCCACGCGGCGGTCTTGAATCGATGGCTCGGCCGGCGCTAAAGCCGCCCGATGAACCTGCTCGGCTTTTTGCAGTGTCGCTTCTGGGTCGCCCATCACTCGACCGACATTGATGGGCACCTCACCGGCGACAGCATAACGCTTGCCATCTGGGCCAAATTCAAATGTAAAGGCCATGGCGCCGGTGTGCTGACCGCCCACTGATTTATGAGCCTGCTCATGCGCCCGAACTTCGCGATCGAGGCTTGCCAATTCGCGCACCAGATCGACCTCGCCTTCCAGCTTAATACGATCGTGCTCGGCTTGGTGCGACGCCTCTTTAGTTCGCTCCTCTTGGTGCGCTGCCTTGTCTCGATTGTCGACAGAGACCGCGTCAACAGCCTCCCGAGACAGGCTGGGCTGCGCTTCAACCGAACCATTGGTCTTGGATCCGCTCGCCAAGGCGGCCGCAGAGGCCAAGGCCTGTTCTGATTCGAGCCGGCCGGGCTGACTGATAAGCGCGGCCCGCGAGCCCGCCGTGGCGGCAGCCTCGTCAACGGGTGCAAAAACCGCCGCATCATTTTCCCGCCGCAGACGCAGCTGGTTCGCCGGGTCCGCAGACGGGGCAAAAGTCGGGGTTATCGCATTTGGGAACACGCCACTTATGGTCGACATCGAGTCTTTGGTTACCTTTTTACACTTTTATATCAACAAGCGTCCCTAAGGTCTCGCTCGCTGTTTGAATAATTTTGCTACTGCCTTGCACCTGGATTTTTGCCAGAATTTGTTCAACCATAGGAGCGGCCCCCTGTTGCGGGCCACCCTCGATGGGTGCCACACTGGCTTGACCAATCCGCTCGGCGCTTTGGTTCAGCTGATCGTAACCACGCTGAACTCCAACAACTCCGGCATTCATTACTGACGCTATCATATCGCCACCCTATCGCTTTTGACGTAAACCAAGCTAAAAACTAAATAGGTGTCTTTTTGATATAGATTCAGCCCTGGTTATATGTTAACCAATAGCGCGAATTTTGCTGTTACTTTTTGTTAATAAATCTCTTAGACGTCGCACATGCAATTGCTCGCCATCTGGGTTTGCGGGTAGGTTTCAAATTTGATTCCGCCAAATGACGTAAAATTGACTTTTTATTAGCATTTATATGTCAAAAAACCGATCATCGAGCCAGGCTGCTGGGGCTGCTTCACCCACCCCTAAAAATGGCATAGTACCCAGCAGAGGAGCCGGGATGCGACTGATAAGACTCTGAATGTTGGCGTCTAAGCTCGTCATCTGCGGATCAATGCAGTTAGCGACCCAGCCGGCAAGCCTTAGGCCATCGCGCTGAATCGCCTCAATCGTGAGCAAGCTATGATTCAGGCACCCTAGCCGCATACCCACGACCAGAATTACATCAAGATTCAACTCTATAGCCACGTCGGCCAATGTCTCCCGATTATTAAGTGGCACCCGCCAGCCGCCAGCACCCTCGATCAACGTCAGCTGGGCCTGCTGAGTCATTAGCGTGCCACGACAAAAGCCCGCCAAACGCTGCGCCGTGAGCCGGCGCTGCTCCATGTCGGCGGCTAGATGCGGCGCCAGAGCGGCGCGCAACAAGACGGGATTAACCTGCTCATAGGGTAGCTTAAGGGTCGACACCGCCAGCAGGCGCCGGGCATCATCATTCGACCAGTGCCCGTCGATCAGGTCGGCACCCGCCGCCAAGGGCTTCAGACCGAGAGTGGTCAAGCCACGCTGTTGCCCAGCCCGAAGCAGTGCCTCGGTGATATGGGTCTTACCGACGTCGGTATCGGTGCCGGCAATAAAATAACGTTTTTTCATAGGGCTTTTCGCACAATTAGGTAAAAGACATCCCAGGTCGCCGGGTAACGGCCATCAGCACAAATAAATTCTTCATAGGCACGCAACATCGGGCGTAAATGGCCAACCGCTGGTGTATGTTGTCGTTCTACATGGTGCGCGCCGAGGGCTTTGAGCTCTCGCACCAGATTCAGTGGGGCATCATAGCGCACCTCCAGCTGTTCTTCGTGCCAGAGGGTAAGAGTCAGCGATGACGCCGCGATGGCCGCCTGCCAATCGCTGGCCGGCAGGAATCGATTTACATGTGTTGCCTGATCCACTTGCGCCCAGGCTTGACGCAATTCAGCCAAGGTTTTCGGTCCGAGTGTACTCAGGGCTAAATAGCCACCCGGCTTGAGGACCTGGGCCAGCCGGTTGATAAAGGCGTCCGGCCGATCCAACCATTGTACCGCCAAACTGGAGACCGCCAAATCGACACTGTTGTCGGCTAGGGGCGGATTTTCCAGATCGGCCTGCACCGGGCTCACCTGTGCCACCCGCTGTCGAGCGCGCGCCAACATCGGTTCAGCCAGATCCAGCGCGGTCAATAGGCTCGGTTGGAAACGTTGAGCTAAGCTCGGCAGGCAATAGCCGGTCCCAGTCCCCAGATCGACCACATGGCCCGCTTGGCGTAGCGGTAATTCACTTACCTGAGCCATAAGTTGATCTGCGACCCGACGCTGCAGGTGAGCGGCACCGTCGTAATGCTCAGCGGCTCGACCAAAAACCTGGGCGACGGCGCGCTTATCCATGCTCTTTTATCCAGTCTGCAACCCGACGCGGCGCACTCAGCGGCAAGCTGTGATGACCCGCCATGGCCGTGACGCTACTGGCCTTGCCGGCCCAGACTTGGCGCGCGCTGCCGAACGGCACCAACAGGTCGTCGTGCGCCAACAACAGATGCACTGGGCATGCGATGGGCTGCTGACGGAGGTCTATTTCATAAAGCCAATGCAAACTGGCAAGCTGATCGCCGGCCAACAAAAAAGGCATCATAAACCCGCTCCGAACGGGATCGACCAGCTGAGCAAAACGACCCCGAGTGGCCACTGGATTGATCCTGTATCGAGCCATAAAGGCGTCCGCCACGCCCGAGTCCAGGCCAGCGGCCCCGGCAAATTGGAGATTGGCGTTAAGCACAAAGACGGCCTTGACCTTGGCGCTTAGGCTGGCTAACTCACAGGCCAACATCCCACCCAAGGACCAACCGACCAGAGTAACTCCCTCGTCCAAGGCGGCAACTTGCTCGGTCAACCAGTCGGCACGACTCAGTGCTGTATCGGCAAATGACAGCACCCTTTCGTCAGTATCTGCACCTAACTCAGCACGTAATT
Organism: Reinekea sp.; assembly: GCF_982785585.1. Taxonomy (NCBI): domain Bacteria; kingdom Pseudomonadati; phylum Pseudomonadota; class Gammaproteobacteria; order Oceanospirillales; family Saccharospirillaceae; genus Reinekea; species Reinekea sp. The sequence continues at coordinate 10,881 of NZ_CEYAVF010000016.1, forward strand.
CGTCAAATATTTGACTATTCGCATGCCAACCCGGTAACCAGACACGATTCATGTAACGTCCGCCAATGCATTAAGCAGTTGATCGACCTGCGCCAGGCTGTGACTAGCACTCAGGGTCACGCGTAATCGGGCGGTATTGACCGGCACCGTCGGGGGGCGGATAGCGGTGACCAGCAAGCCCCGCGCTCTTAGCTGCGCGCTTAACTGCAGCGCGGCTTCATTGGCACCGACCAAAATGGGTTGAATCGCTGTTGCGGAGGGCATCAGCTGGTAACCCAGATGCCTGACCCCTTGACGCAAGTGCCCGATCAGCGTTTGTAGGTGCGCTCGCTCAGCGTCGGCGCCATGCACCAGCGTTAAGGCCATGCGCGTGGCCGCCGCCAAGGCCGGCGGTGTTGCCGTGGTATAGATATAGGGTCGGGCCGTCTGCAATAGATAGTCGATGGTGGTTTTGTCGCCAGCGACGAAAGCACCCGAGGTGCCAAAAGCTTTGCCCAGGGTTCCGACCAATAGCGGAACGTCGGCACTGGTTAAGCCCACGGCATTAACCAAGCCAGATCCATGCGGGCCCAGCACGCCAATGCCGTGCGCGTCATCGACCAACAGCCAAGCGGCATGTTCTGCGCAGAGGCGGGAGACATCCAGCAAGGGCGCACAATCGCCGTCCATCGAAAAAACCCCATCGCTGACCACCAGTTTCTTACCCATGGCCAGGCCGAGCTGACGTCTGAGGTGGGCCATATCATTGTGCCGAAAGCGCAGCATCTTGGCTTGCGAGAGCAGCGCGCCATCGATCAGCGAAGCGTGATTCAGGCGGTCCTGCACGATGGTGTCGCGCCGTGACATCAGCGCCGACATAACGCCGACGTTGGCCATATAGCCGGAACTGAAGACCAGGGCCGCCTCCCGACCGGTAAAGGCTGCCAATTCCTGTTCGAGCAGTTCGTGTTCGCGGTGGTGGCCACTGACCAGATGCGAGGAACCCGAGCCGACGCCATACTGGTCAATCCCTTCTTTCATCGCCTGGGCGATCGCCGGATGATTGGCCAGGCCGAGGTAGTCGTTACTGCAAAAGGACAACAGCCTCTGGCCATCGACTGTCGGGGTAATGCTTTGCGCGGACTGCAATTGCAGCCGGCTGCGCATCAGATGATCGGCTTGTCGGGCAGCCAGATGGACCGCCATATCGGAAAAATTTTTCAATGCAGTTGTCGCGGCCTTGCTGGGCAAGTGCGCTCCGGTTGGAAATTAAGGGGCGATTGTGTCAGCTGCGCTGCGCAATCGATGGCCGTGGCTCTGGGCTATGTCTAGGGGCTATGTCTAGGGACTATGTCTAAGGCCCAAGGCCTAAGGCTCAGACCAGCGTGGCGTCGTAAAAGCGGGCGTTGTTGCGTTTTGGACAGGTCGCCGGGTCGAACTGTTCAACCGCGTCTTGTGCGCCCATATTACGCTGTTCAGGGACGATACCCAGCTTAACGAACAGGGCCTTATCAAGATTCGCTTCGGGGTTGGCCGTAGTCAGTAAGGTTTCGCCATAAAAGATCGAGTTGGCTCCGGCGAAAAACGCCATCGCCTGCATTTCTTCGCTCATCTGTTCGCGTCCGGCTGAGAGGCGAACGTGTGACGCTGGCATCAAGATGCGCGCAACGGCTATGGCTCGTAAGAACTCAATCGGGTCGAGATCTTCAACCTCTGCCATCGGGGTGCCTTCGACCTTAACCAGCATATTGACTGGCACACTCTCAGGGTGCGGATTGAGATTCGACAACTGAATAAACAGCCCGGCGCGATCGGACAGGCCCTCGCCCATGCCCAGGATGCCACCAGAACAGATCTTCATGCCCGAAGAACGCACATTCTGCAGGGTCTCTAGGCGTTCGGAATAACTCCGAGTAGTGATGATTTCGCCATAGTATTCCGGCGAAGTATCGAGATTGTGGTTGTAATAATCGAGACCGGCACCGGCTAATGCCTCGGCCTGCTTGCCTTCGAGCATGCCTAGGGTCATGCAGGTTTCCAGACCGAGCTCCTTGACGCTCTTGACCATATCGAGAATAACAGGAAAATCCTTCTCGCTCGGTGAGCGGTAGGCCGCGCCCATACAAAAGCGGCTCGCGCCGGCGGCCTTGGCGGCCTTGGCCTGCTGAATCACCTTCTCCACCGCGATCAATTTTTCTTTCGCCAGACCGGTATTGTAGTGACCCGACTGCGGACAATATTTGCAATCTTCAGGGCAAGCTCCGGTCTTGATCGAGAGTAGGGTGCTGATTTGAACTTCATTGGGATTGAAATGGGCGCGATGTAAGGTGGCCGCCTGAAACATTAGATCGTTAAAGGGCAATTCAAACAGCTTAACAACTTCGGCAGTTGTCCAGTCATAACGGAATTCGGGGGCAAGGGAGGCAGACATCGGCGTTCTCAAAATCAATGGAATGGCGCCGATAGTAGCGCCATGGCGGCCAAAGTCAATTTACTATATCGACTAACCTTACATCTGGTTAAAAAACAAACAGCTTTGAATTGACTGGGGTAGCCCGTTCACGCGTCCGTCGCCATGACCCCATGCCGAGCGCGAAATGGCCTCAGCCCTGCTCCAAACCCTCGATCAACAGCGCCAGATGGTCGGCCAACTCACGCACCCGCTTAGGCTGGGCACGGCTGGGGGGGAAGAGGATTTGCAAGGGCGCCGGGGGAGGGGCGAAGTCGGCCAACAGTTCAATCAGACGCCCGGCTAGAATATCCGGCCTGACATCCAGTTCTGACTTCAGACTGATGCCGAAACCGGCCAGGGCCCATTGATGGACCAAGGCGCCATCGTTGGCAATTCGATCGCCGCGCACGGTCACAATCTGTTGCAGCGCGTTGGCACCAAAGCGCCAAACATTGTCCAAATTGGCACCAAAGCGCATCACCAGGCAATTGTGTTTTTTGAGATCGACCGGCTTTTTGGGCATCCCGTGTTTTGCCAGATAGGCGGGCGCAGCACAGACCAGTCGCCGCTGCAGGCCCAGGCTTCTAACGCGCAAGGAGCTGTCGGTAACCGAACCAAAGCGCAATGCAATATCCAAACCCTGACCGACAAAATCGACATAGCCGTCCGACAGCACCAATTCGATGGAAATGGCTGGGTGTTTGGCTAAAAAACTGCTGATAGCGGCGGATACATGGGTCCGTCCAATATCACTAGGAGCGCTAATCCGTATCGGCCCGGACAGGGTTTGAGCACCCAAACGGATGCGCGTTTCCAGGTCCTCAACTTCGCCCAGTACCATTTTAGCGCCCTCTAAGAGGGTGCGCCCTTCGTCGGTCAGGCTAATGGCCCGGGTCGTGCGATTCAGCAGCACCACACCAAAATGGGTTTCCAGCGCAGCCAGCCGCTCAGATACCGTTGTCGAGGACAGGCCCACTTCTCGACCGGCCGCAGCCAAGCCGCCTTTTTCGACAATCTTTAAAAACAGCGCGATGTTAGCAAGCAGCATTGTACGACCATGGCGGATTATAATTACGGGTAGCGCTAGTTTATCCGCTTAATCCGATCGGATACAGTTTAGACTTCGTTCTCATACGGGCTGACCCCATGACCCAAATCACCATTGTCGCTAATATCTATGCCAATCTCGGTCAGATCCCCCTCGTTCAAGCCGAATTGGAAAAATTGATTGCCATCACCCTCGGCGAACCGGGCTGCATCCGCTATGAGTTGCATCGCGACAATAACGATCCGGCGCACTTCATGTTTTATGAGACCTGGGCGACCCGCGAGTTATGGCAGGCCCATATGAATAGGCCTCATTTGGCAGCCTATATGCAGGCCACTGACGGTGCTGTAAGCGAATTTACCTTGAATGAGATGACCAGCATTGGCTGATCATTTTAGTATTTTGAAAACCGGAGATTTACCCATGAAAGCCGTAGCCCTGACTCACTATCTGCCTATTGAAAACCCGCAAGCCTTCCTCGACGTGGAACTGCCCAAGCCTACTGCCTTAGGGACTGATTTACTGGTCTCAGTGTACGCCGTGTCGATCAACCCAGTGGATACCAAAGTCCGCAGCCCTAAGGACATAGTAGAGGATATTCCGCGCGTGCTCGGTTGGGATGCCAGCGGCATCGTTGAAGCCGTCGGCCCCGACGTTACTCTGTTCAAGGTCGGCGATGAGGTCTACTACGCCGGTGATATTACCCGGTCCGGCTCCAATGCCGAGTTTCAGCTGGTCGATGAACGCATCGTGGGCTTCAAGCCCAAGAGTCTCAGCTTTGCTGAAGCCGCCGCGCTACCCTTGACCACCATTACCGCTTATGAGGCCTTTTTCGAGCGCTTAGGGATCGACCGCGATGGCGCCAACAAGGGCGAATCGGTGTTAATCATCGGTGCCGGCGGTGGGGTCGGCTCAATCGCGATCCAGCTGGCCAAGGCCGCGGGATTGGTCATCATTGCCACCGCGTCGCGCCCTGAGACGGCAACTTGGGTCACCGAGCTCGGTGCCGACCATGTTGTCAATCATAACCAACCGATGGTCGAGCAAGTGCGTGCTCTGGGCTTCCACCAAGTCGATCACATTGCGATATTGAACGATATGCGCCATTGGGATACGGCTGTTGAACTGATCCGCCCGCAAGGCGGCATCGTGACCATTGATGGCACTGACCAGCCGATGGCGATGGCTGGTATGAAGTCCAAGTCGGCCAGCTTACATTGGGAGTTTATGTTCGCACGCGCCATGCATCAGACGCCGGATATGATTGAGCAGCATCGCTTGCTAACCTATGTGGCCAACGAGGTCGATGCCGGCCGCATTCGCACCACAGTGAGTGAAATCTTAGCGCCTATTAACGCAGAAAATATCCGCGCCGCCCATGCCCTAATTGAGACAGGAACGGCAAAGGGTAAAATAGTGGTTGAGGGCTTCTAAAAAGCGCGTCCAGCGAAGGTAAAAAGAGCCTGAAATCGGCTCTAAATGGCATTTTCGATGCGCCAAAAAAAAGCCCCATTGCCGACAGCAATGGGGCTTTTCTACCACTAGGGTTTACTTCGTAATGACGGTGTCGATCACATGAATAACACCATTGGAGGTTGCAATGTCGGTCGCGATGACCAGTGAACCATTGACATAAACAGAACCGCCCATGACTTTAATGGTGAGTGTACTGCCAGTAATGGTAGTGACCTCGTCCAGACCGACTACATCTGCTGCGAGAAACTTACCGGATACCACGTGGAAGCCCAAAACGCCGGTTAAGGCTTCCTTATCGGCGACCAAACCATTTAACGTAGCCGCCGGAATTTTGGCGAAAGCGGCATCATTTGGCGCGAAAACAGTGAATGGCCCTTTGCCTTTCAAGGTCGCTACCAGATCGGCGGCCTGCACTGCAGTTACTAGGGTGGTAAAGCTACCTGCGGCGACCGCGGTATCCACTATGTCTTTTTTGGCACCATGGTGGTCCGCGCTTACAAAACTCGCAACGGCAAGCGATGCGGTTACGACTGCTGATAAGAAAATGTTTGTCAATTTCATTATGATTTTTCCTGTTTTGATTAAAGGCGAAATTAATACGCAGGAAAATATTAAATTGGATTAATAAAAATAACTAAATAGTCCATTAACAAGATTTATAATCCGATTTTAATTTAGCGTCGTGGCGACCAAACGCATCGAATACAATTACTATTGATTCGACTATTATTGAGGAGTTTTGCGGAGGGGGCTGATCAGTCATAGATTCTTGGTTGCGAGATGCCCACCTATGTTTAGTAGGCTGTAGCCCATTCGGGGTACTATTTTCTGAGCAGTGTTGCCGGGCCAACTCGGCCGTCAAAAACAATATTTTTCGGTCTGAAAACCAATACTCATCATCGACCTACCTTTCCAAAATGCACCTTTATCATAATAGAAGTTCAAAAATACTCATCTACCTTTGCTTTGTAAATACCACTTTACCGTCGAAATACATCAGCAAGATGCTCCGTTTCGGGTTAACGTCTTGGCGGAACCTGAAAGGATTGTAGATAGGTGAGTTTAATTATCGAAATAGTTCCATGAGTGGGGTTTTATCGCAGCGTCGGCGCACCCATAGGTCGGGTACGCCGTGGGACCCGTTTAAACGAGCGCCAGTCTTAAAATTTCTCGGCTTACGTCGGGCGTAATATCCCCGTGCTCTCCAAGCTGAACCATGCCATGTTGCGTGAGACTCTCAATCAGGCCATCAATATGGGTTTCATCCAGATTGACGTCCATTAATCGGGTTGGCAGTTGCATCGCCACAAAGAACTCTTCGGTAAGTTCAATTGCTCTTTGGATGCGGACCGCCTCCGTGCCATCGGTTAGTTGCCAAACGCGCTCGGCATATTGCAACAGTTTGTCCCGCTTTGCCTCGGTGCGTATTTTTAGTATCGCCGGGAGCACGATAGATAGGGTGCGTGCATGGTCGATGCCATAGGCGCCGGTTAACTCGTGGCCAATCATATGGGTGGCCCAATCTTGTGGCACACCGGCACCGATGAGTCCGTTGAGTGCCATACTGGCCGCCCACATAATATTTGCCCGCACCGCTAAATCATTCTTGGTGTCCGCGGCCAATGCTTTTGGACCTTCCTCAATAAGAGTTTGCAGCAAACCTTCGGCGAAGCGATCCTGCACCTTGGCATTGACGCTGTAGGTCAGGTATTGCTCAACGGTATGCACAAAAGCATCGACAACACCGTTGCTGATTTGACGATCTGACAAGGACAAGGTAACCGCCGGATCCAACACCGCGAACGCTGGGCGCACCAAATCATTGCGGAATGGCAGTTTGTGTCCATCACGGGTCACCACTGCGGCGGTGTTAGATTCCGATCCAGTTGCCGGTAGCGTCAACACGCAACCAATGGGCAATGCGCTCTTTATTTCCGCCCCTTGGGCAATAATATCCCATGGGTCTGCCCCATCATACAAAGCCGCGGCAGCGATGAACTTGGTACCATCAATAACCGAACCGCCCCCCACAGCAAGCAAATAGTCGATGTCATGCTGTTCAATCAACGCCTGCGCCTTCATCAGCGTGGCATAACTTGGGTTCGGTTCAATACCGGCAAACTCAAACCAGCTATGCTCTGCTAAGGCCGCAACCACTTGGTCGTAAACACCATTGGTTTTAATCGACCCGCCGCCATAGGTAACTAACACCTTGGCATCTTTGGGGATGGCGTTGCTGAGCGCTTTAATTTGACCTTCGCCAAAATAAATATGGGTCGCGTTTTGAAAACTGAAGTTAAGCATCTGATTGTCCTGTATTGCTGCATTAATGTCTTAGTGCGTAACGGCTGGGGGTGCTGAATTCAGCCTCTGCCCACCGTTGTTACGTTGGATGTTGCCACGGGCTAGGTCACGCATAGATCTGGGGCGGTATAATTCGCGCCATTATACATCCTATTGGCCTAGGCCTAAGTTACTTATGTTTATACCACCACACCCACAACTAATACTAATTTGCTACTCCGACGCGACGCAGACCCAATCATTGGCAAGCCCGCCTAAAAAAACTACCATCAGCCCACTGGCGACTCCAATCTGAAATAGGGTAGTAGAGTTGCCCCGAACCTTGGTGAAGATGCCGTCGAATGACCATGTTGAGCTCCCTGATCAAATCGTTACGTCACGCCCTGCCGTTACTCTGCCCCGCTTGCTTGCAAGCGCAGCCCGATAGCGCTTTGTGCTCGGTCTGCCAGTCTTATCTAGCCCGTGTCGAATACCCATGCCCCAGCTGTGGTGCGCCGGGTAACAGTTTTGAAGTCTGTGGTGCTTGCCAAAAAAAACCGCCATCTTGGGATTCATTGCATTGCGCCTGGCATTTTGAGGGCTTGTCTCGCCATCTGATTCATCAGTTCAAATACCAACACAATATAGCGGCTGGGCGCGCGTTGGTCAGGCTCTGGCTGACACAGCAGAGCGCGCTGTTCAAACCCGATGCGCTATTGGCCGTGCCCATGCATTATCGCAAGCAGCAGCAGAAGGGTTTTAATCAGGCCGAGTGGCTCGCGCGACAAATCGGTGAGCATTGGTCCATGCCACAGTGGCGCGGGGTTCGTCGAATCAAGGCGACAACCGCGCTGGAGGGCTTGGATAAGCGTCAGCGCCGGACAATGCTCAGCGGTGCCTTTGCGCTGACGGATAGGCCGCCACGATCCGTGGCTCTGGTCGATGATGTGATCACCTCAGGGTCCACCGCCGCCGAATTGACGGCCCTACTAAAGAACAACGGCTGCCAGTTTGTCAGCATCTGGATCCTGGCCCGAACTCCCCTCTAGGGTCGGGCGCCGCTCGGCTGGCGGATATTAGATCCTTCATCCACATTCCGGAGTACACTGGTTCTTTTTGTCGGATGCGCGGTATGAGCGAAGCCCAACACCCCTATGCCTTGCTGTCCCAGGACCGTCTGATCGACTGGCTGGAGTCGCTTGATATAGATACCGACTACCGAATCTACCCGCTAAACAGCTATGAGAATCGCGTCTATCGGGTCGGCATTGAAGACAGCCAGCCAATTGTGGTTAAGGTCTATCGGCCCGGGCGCTGGAATGAAGCGCAAATTCGGGAAGAGCTGGCCTACACCCAGCAGTTATCTGATGACGATATCTCGGTTGTGCCTGCGCTTGAGGTCAAGGGCGATATATTGCATGAGCGCGATGGCTTTTTCTTTACGTGTTTCCCAATGCGCGCCGGTCACGCATTAGAACTGGACGACCCCGGCAAGCTTTATCGAATCGGCCAGATGCTCGGTCGAATGCACAACTGTGGCCAGCTGGATGCCTTCATCACCCGGCCGCACCTGTCGCTGATCGAGCCAATCGTCCAGGCGCAGCAGTTCTTCTCAGCCAGCGATCTCATCCCAGACAGTATTCGCGCCAACTATTTATCCACGCTTGCCGCGCTCGAAGGCTTAATGCGCCCGTTCCAGGCGGTGCTGGAGACAACCGATCAGTTCAGAATTCACGGCGATTTCCATGCCGGCAATATCCTAACGCGAGACGAGAACATACTCTTGGTGGATTTTGACGACACGGTCATGGGGCCGGCCATGCAGGATATTTGGAAGTTGCTGTCCGGTCCGGAAACCGAACAGCAGCAGCAACTCAACGAACTGGAGCAGGGCTACCAACAGTTCCGCGCCTTTCCGCGCACCGAGGTCAAGTTGATCGAGGCTTTACGCACCACCCATATGGTCCGCCACAACCTATGGATTGCACGCCGCTGGTCCGATCCGGCCTTTCCGTTTGCCTTCCCCTGGTTGGGCACCGAACGCTATTGGGGCGAACATCTGTTGCAGCTGCGCGAGCAGTGGGCCAATCTGCAAGACATTAAGTTATAGGCCTCTGTGTGCTTCCCGGTAACTGAATCTGATGACGATCTGTTAGAGCAACTGACGATACAACTTCTCGGTCAGGCTCTTGAGCAGGGCCGCCTCCTCGGCGGTCATATCGAGTTCACAGACGATGGCTTCCGGCACCTTGAGGGCCTGCTCAGACAGAGCTCGGCCCTGCTCGGCGAGGACGATTAGTTTCTGTCGCGAGTCCTCCTGCGAACGAGTCCTGAGGATCAATGCTTTCTGCTCTAAGCGCTGTAAGATCGGCGTCAGGGTCCCGGCATCGAAGCGAGTTCGCTCGACTAAGCGCTTGATCATCACCCCGTCTTCCTGCCACAGGGCAAGCATGACCAGATACTGTGGATAGGTCAGATCCAACTCGGCCAACAAGGGCCGATAGGCACGGATCAGCGCATTAGTCGCCGAGTAGAGCGAATGGCAAATCTGGTTTTCCAATTTCAACAAACTATGATCGGTCACACTAATCTCCTCCAGGGTGGAAATATTTTGCGCACAAAGCATTGACAAGTCAAGGCCGGACGGCCATTCTTTTGCACACAAACTAAATACCTTAGGGAATGAATGCTATGACCACCGCGCTACTCATCTTGGCTCTGCTCGTGACCGGCAATGTTGGCCGTATCTATTACCAAAACGCTCAAGAGCCCGAACTAGGGGTTGAACAGGGCCGGCTCCAGCCGATCGATAAAAAGCCCAATAACGTCTCGACCCAGACCGACGATGCGGCCAAGAAGGTCGAACCCCTTGCCGCCAAAGAGAGCCCCGCGGCCACCCTGAGCGCCCTTAAAAAAGCCATTGACCTCTATGGCGGCGGCGAAATAAAGCGCGCGACCGACGATTATCTGTATGTGGTATTCACCACCGGTAAAATGCGCTTTCACGATGACGCCGAATTCTGGCTCGACAACAGTACCCAACAGGTCCATTTTCGCTCGGCCAGCCGCGCCGGTTACTCAGACATGGGGCTGAATCGTCGACGCTTTGAACGTATCACCGAACTGTATGCGGCCCAATAGGTCAGAGCCTGGATATAAATCTGCCCTTGCTAATGGAGAAGCTATGAAAGTGTTTGATTTGATTGTGATCGGTTCCGGAGCCGCTGGCCTGACCAGCGCCTTTACGGCCTTGGGCTTTGGCAAGAAGGTATTGATCGTCGAGAAGCACCGCAGCGGCGGCGAGTGCACCTGGTCCGGCTGCATCCCCAGCAAGGGTCTGATCAACCAGGCCAAGGATGTCTATAGTGCCAAAAAATATGCTGACATCAGTGTCGATAGCGCCGCCCTACTGACCAAGGTGCGGGCGATCAGTGAGGCCATCTATAGCCATGAGACACCAGAGGTATTGGAGAAAGCCGGCGCGGTGTTTGTACAGGGTGAAGCCGCCTTTATTAGCGCTAAGGTTATCGAGGTTGGCGGCGGGCAATACCAGGGTAAAAAAATTATCATCGCCACCGGCTCATCACCGGCGGTGCCGCCGATCACCGGCCTGTCCTCTGTGCCCTACCTGACCAATGACAACTTCTTCGAACAGGACAAGCTGCCCGACTCTATCTTGGTGCTCGGCGCCGGCGCCATCGGAATGGAATTGGCCCAGGCGATGAATCGACTCGACGTTCGGGTCACCGTGGTTGAGATGATGCCCGAGGTCATGTTCCGTGAGGAGCCGGAAATGGCCGCCCTGATCCGTGAGAAGCTCAGCGCCGAAGGGGTGGTATTTCATCTCGGCACCAAGGCGATCGCGGTCGAAAACTCGCCGACTGGCGTGCGTTTAACCGTCAGCCGGGACGAGCACAAAGAGGTTCTCGAGGCGGAAAAAATTCTCGTAGCCCTGGGCCGGTCACCCAATATCGACGGTCTGAATTTAGCGGCGGTCGACATTAAAACGCAACGCGGGGTTGTCGTCGATCAGTATCTGCAGACTACGGCCAAGGGCGTCTATGCCTGTGGCGATGTCGCCGGACCCTATCTGCTCAGCCATATGGCCAACTATCAGGCCAAGCTGGCCACCTTGAATGCGCTGTTGCCGATCCGCCGCAAGGTTAACTATGAGCATGTCGCCTGGGCGACCTTTACCGATCCGGAATTTGCCCGCGCCGGCATGACCGAAGCCGAAGCCCGGGCCGCCCAAGGCGACTCGATTCGAGTCTATCATTATGATTTTAATAAATTAGATCGGGCCAAAACCAAGGCCGGTGATATGGGCCGGATCAAACTGATCACCAGCCGACACGGCAAGGTCTTGGGTGCTCATATTATCGGCGAACGGGCTGGTGAAATGATTGCTCAGGTTCAGCTGGTGAAAACCCTCGGCCTCAACTTCGCCAAGGTGCAGGGGGTCATACATCCCTACCCAACCTACTCCGATGCGTTGCGGCAAATCGCTCAACAGGTCTTTCTCGACAACCTCTTGTTGAATCCGGTAGTGAAATTTTTTCGCACGCTGGTCGGCAAAGGCGCCAAATCTAAGACGGGTTAAACTTGCCCTACCTACGGCCTTGCGGCCTAAGGTTCAAACCATAAAAAAAACCGGCCAGGCCGGTTTTTTTTTATGCTCGGTACAGACCGAGCCTACAATCTACTTCAGTGGGCTAAACGCTCGTTGAGCCCTGCTGGGTTTAGCCCTTTATGGCGCGCACTCGGAAACTGCGACCCTTGAGCTTGCCGTCGGTGATTGACTGTAGCGCTTGGCCAGCAACCTTACGGCGCACGGCCACATAGGCGCAGTTATCAAAGATATGGATCTTACCGACATCGGTACCGGCCAGACCGTCGTTACCGGTTAGGGCACCCAAGATATCACCCGCTCGAACCTTCTGTTTTTTACCGCCATCGATTTGCAAGGTCGACATCTTCGGCACCATGGCCGCCACCTCCAAATAGTCGGCACCCGGTCGAGCTTCAGCATCGGCAATCGGGTCGATTTCCAGATCGAGTAACGCGACGCGATGCGCTTCCTGGGCGTTGAAGAACGACATCGCCAGACCCTTACTACCGGCCCGACCGGTTCGGCCGACCCGGTGGGTATGGACTTCGCGTTCACGCGCTATATGGAAGTTGACCACGGCATCGAGCGAGTCGATATCCAGACCCCGAGCGGCGACATCGGTTGCGATTAGGATTGAGGTGCTCTTATTGGCAAAGCGCACGAGGACCTGATCGCGCTGCCATTGCTCTAAGTCTCCGTGCAATGCGGTGGCACTGTAACCCTGACTGAACAGCGCGTCCGCGACCTCGTCGGTTTCTTTTTTGGTGTTACAGAACACGATGGTCGATTCCGGCTGATAGCGTCCCAACACCAGCTTCAACACCAGCAGCCGGTCATCATGATCGGTGACCTGGAAAAACTTCTGCTCGATAGTCAGCTCGTCATGGGTCGAGGCCACCTCGATCATCTGCGGGGAAATCATGATCCGGGCGGCAATCTTTTTGATCTGCTGCGCAAAGGTGGCACTGAACAACAGGGTTTGACGTTGATCGGGCACTTCACCGATGATCGCATCGAGGGCTTCCTGAAAGCCCATATCGAGCATTCGATCGGCTTCATCGAGCACCAGCATATTAACGTCTTCTAAGCGCAGCGAACCCTTGCGGACATGTTCCTCAACGCGTCCTGGGGTACCGACGATAATGTGGGCACCGTGTTCGAGCGAGCCCAATTGCGGACCAAAGGGCATGCCGCCACAAAGGGTTAGAACCTTAATGTTGTGAATGCCTCGACCCAACCGACGAATATCATTGGCAACCTGATCGGCCAATTCACGGGTCGGGCAGAGTACTAAGGATTGAATCCGAAAGCGCTTTACATCGAGCTTTTGCAGCAAACCCAGGCCAAAGGCGGCGGTTTTACCGGAGCCGGTCTTCGCCTGACCGATAACATCCTGATTTTTCAAAATCAGCGGTAGGCTCTGAGCTTGAATGGGCGTCATCGTTTTAAAACCGAGCGATTCTAGGTTGGATTCTAACTCGGGCTTTAACTTTAACGTTGAAAATAGCGGCTGATTCAAGGGAGGACCTAATAATTAAGCAAAAAGTAGCCCTATTCTAGCAGATTGTCGATTTGTTGCAGATATTTGAATTTACGCCACCGCGCGCAATTCGATCGGGGAAAAGACTACCCAGGCGTAAGCGACTGAGCACTATTCGACCTTAAGCGAGAGGCCTTGGGCTTAGACCCGCGCGGCGCTGTCTCGTTCTATATCTGCCAACAGCTGCAAGAAAATCTCCTGCCCCAACGACCACACACCCAGATTCGACTGACCATTGATGTGACCATAGGCGCCTATATCAATCAGGCTCGCCCCCAGCCGATCGACATAATCGAGGACATGCTCGGGCGAACCATAGGGATCATTGGAACTGGTGATGACCACACTGGGAGCTCTTAGGGTTGGTATGGTGATGGTGTCGAAGCCTACCGCCTGGGACGGGAAGCTCGGCCCGCAGCAGTCGGGGACGGCGACTAAAAAGGCACCCGCTAGGTGTTTATGGCTGTCGGTGCCCAGCCAATGAGTGAATAACCAGCAACCCAGGCTGTGCGCAATAATCACAAAGGGTTCCGAGACCGCCTCTAGGGTATGAACCAGCTCGCTATTCCAGACCTGGCAGTCCGGTTGATCCCAGTCGCTGTGCTCTACCCAGAGAGAATTGTCGAGGCTACTAAACCAGCGGCGCTGCCAATGATCGCTGCCAGAATTGCCGATACCGGCGAGATAGACGTATTTCATAAAATATCCTTATAGCTGTGTGCATGCGCACTGCAATGAATCGCCAGATTCATCCCGCTAACCGGTCCAATATAATCCCTTTATACTTTTATTGGCCATAGCGTCGTACCATGGTCTAATCCTGATCAGGCCCAATAATGGGCAACAATAAGCCTAGGATTGAGATGCGACATTTCATGATAGGCCCATGAAAATGTTTGCAACAAGTCTATTTTAATTAACCCCAAAAAAATCAACCGCAACTAAATTGCGGTTAAAAAGGGTTGGACGATGGCGAGCGCCCGCACGCCAGGCCTTTATCGCCAGAACGGTTTCGCGGCTTCGAGCATGACAGCACGGCGTTCCAAGCCTATATCCTTAAGCAGATAATCAGGCAGCCGGGCCAAATAACGTCGAACCCGGCGCTTTTCCTGCCAGCGACCTAGGACCAGCCAAACATCGATTAGAGTATAGGTGCCCGATTTCGCGATGACTTCATTCTTCCCTTGCGATATTGAGTCCATTTTTGATCTCCGCCTTTTAATCAATTTGCCGATCTGGCAGTCGCTAAAATAGATTTTATTGACTAGGCTGACAAACGATCAATGCTGCCATTCAGTTAAGGAAAACTTAAGTGTCTAGAGCAAAACTGCCACTACAGGGCCTTTACTGTTTCTATCTGGCTGCTGAAATCGGCAGTTTTAAAGCGGCGGCAGAACAGATGTCAGTCTCGGCTGCCGCTATGAGTCAACAGATTCGACAATTGGAAGACCGGCTATCGGTCAAACTCTTTATCCGCCAGCATCGCCAGGTGCGTCTAACGCCCGCTGGACTGTCGTTACACCACTATGTGCGCCATGGTTTTGGTGCGTTACAGGAGGGTTTACACGCACTCGATGCCGACCCGGATCCGACCACCCTGACCCTGTCGGTGGTGCCGTCCTTTGCGCAGCGCTGGCTGGTACCTCGCCTGGGGTCTTTTACCGAACTACAACCGGACCTATCTGTCTTAATGACCTCAAGTGTTGCCTTGGTCGATTTTCAATTGGACCGGGTAGATCTTTGTGTGCGCTTTGGCCCGGGCCGGTATTCAGGCTTACAATCAGAGTTTTTAATGTCCGATCATATCTATCCCGTTTGCCATCCACTCTATCTGGAACAAAACCCGATCGGATCCCTAGCAGATTTGGCCAAAGTCCAGCTGATCGAAGATGTTTGGCCGGACATGAACTGGAACTACTGGTTGGAATTGGCCGGTATAACGGTTCCTAAGGTGAAGGTGGCCATGCGTTACCCAGGCGCCCATGTGGTATTGGAAGGCGCCCTGGCGGTGCAGGGTGTCGCGTTGGTACGCCACAGCCTGGCCTGGAAATATATTCAACAGGGTTTGCTGACCCGAATCGGTCAAATCGAGGTGTGCTCTGCCTACAGTTATTACCTGGTCGCACCGCCGGCGCATTTCAAACGCGACAAAATTCGCCAATTTAGTGATTGGTTGCACGTCGAGGCGACCGACTTTTGGCAGGCCAGTCAGCTCGAGATGGGTAACAACCGTTGCATTCGCCAAGCTATCGGCCCAATCCCCTGACAACAGAATTACCTCTGTAAAGGCAGGTATTTTAGGGCAGATCCATCACCGAACTATTTCATGAAAATGTGGACAGCGAATTCAGCCAAAGAGCTAAGGGTTTCTGGCCGGTCACTGCGCTAGACTTTAAGCCGCTTTTAATAGACCCTGCGGTTCATATCAATATACCAGCGCGGACTCTTAAGCCCCATGGCAACTTCCACACACTCACTCTCTGGCCTGGCAATGCTCAGCGCCATTGTCGCCGCCGTTGGTATGGGCACTATCGGTGTTTTTTCCCGCATGGCCGAGCTCAGCCCAGAGATCGTGACCTTTTACCGATTATTTCTAGGTGCCCTCTTTATGGGCGCTTGGTTAGTGGTGAGCCGACAGTCGATCCGCATTGGTGACGGCGATGGAAGGCGCTTGCTGTTAAGCGGTGCCTTTCTGGCCGGTTTTATTCTCTGTTATATCCAGGCAATGAATCTCACGGCCATGGCCAACGCCATCTTGGTAATTTATTTAGCGCCCATTGCGGCGACCCTGTTCAGTCGTTTGTTTTTCCACGAGATGCTCAAACCTCAACAATGGTTAGCGATGGCGCTGGCGCTGCTCGGTTTTATACTGATGCAAGACGCCCCAGACGGCAACTCAGCCTCGACGCTTGGGCTGGCCTATGCCGGATTGGCGATGCTGTTCTATGCCGGTTTTATTATCGTGAATCGTCGCTGCAGCGAGCACACCCCGGCGGCCAGCCGAGCCTTTTGGCAACTCGCCACCGGCGCACTGCTAACCCTGCTGGTCAGCCTCGCCAGCCAGCAGAGCTTGGTGGTCGAGGCCGGCAAGATCCCCTGGCTCCTGGCGATCGGCTTTATTCCCGGCTTCGTCGCACTCTATTGTGCCGTGTTGGCACTACAACGGCTGCCGACGGCAGTCTATGGCACCCTAAGTTATTTCGAACCGGTCGCGGTGATCGTTTTTGGTTGGTTATTTTTTGCCGAAACTCTGTCGGCTGGTCAGTTCTTGGGCTGTGTGCTTATCCTCGGCAGCGGCATCGGTCCGGCGCTCATGGCTGCCGTCACTGCACGCCCGATCGCCGTCAAATAGGCCAATCACCTGCTAAGAATGGCTTCCCGGTTGGAGTTTGGACGCCCAGATGGCTAACTTATGGCGCATGGTTTGTTGCGATACCTGTTCTTCGGGAATCGGTTGCATCAGCTTGTCGTGCACTAAGAGCCGATACAGATAGAGAATCTTATCGGCCTGCGAATCGGTTGCCTCGAATTCCACGACACCGCGCTCCACGCCGTATTTCATGCCCTCTTCGAGCGCTTTTTTGACCAGTTCCTTTTCGTCTTTAAGTTTTTTCATTACCACCTCCGGCCATGCTTTTGTTGTTATCGTGCTCTGCCTGCTAGCATAGACCAATTTAGTGAGTCGAAGCCACAACGCTCGGTAAAGCAGCGGCCATTAAAAAGCCCGCCGAGGCGGGCTGAGTGGTTCGGCCTGAACTCAATCAGACTTTGCTTTTACCCTTCTTAGCCACTGGCACTGCAGGGGTTTCGGTAAAGGCGTCGGCGATCTGTACACGCTCATAGCTCTCAACATAGTTACGCCCGTAGTAGGAGTCGATCAAGATCTGCCTCAGCTCGCTGATCAATGGGTAACGCGGATTGGCGCCGGTACACTGATCATCAAAGGCCTCCTCGGCCAATTGATCGACCTTGGCCATAAAGTCGGTCTCGTTGACCCCGGCCTCGCGAATGGACAGCGGAATATTAAGCTGTTGCTTCAATTCGTCCAACCAGACCAACATCGCTTCGACCCGATCAACCGTATGCTCTTGCGTAAAGCCGAGGTGAGCGGCCACTTCGCCATAACGGCGCAGGGCGTTGGGACGGTCATATTGCGAAAAGGCCGCCTGCTTAGTGGGCAAGTTTGTCGCATTGAAACGAATGGTATTGGTCAGCAACAGCGCATTGGCTAGGCCGTGTGGAATATGAAATTCGGCGCCGAGCTTGTGCGCCATGGAGTGGCAGATGCCCAAGAAGGCGTTGGCAAAGGCGATGCCGGCAATGGTGGCGGCATTGTGAACCTTCTCCCGGGCCACCGGATCGTGTGCGCCATTTTTATAGGAACTTGGCAGGTATTCCTTCAATATTTTTAACGCTTGCAGCGCCTGACCGTCGGAGTATTCATTGGCCAAGACCGACACGTAGGCTTCCATGGCGTGCGTCACGGCATCATAGCCGCCAAAGGCGGTCAGGCTCTTCGGCATATTCATCACTAGGTTGGCGTCCACCACGGCCATATTGGGCGTCAGCTCATAGTCGGCCAAAGGATATTTTTTACCCGTTGCATCATCGGTGACCACGGCAAAGGGGGTGACCTCCGAGCCGGTGCCAGACGTAGTGGTGATGGCAACCAGTTCGGCCTTAATGCCCATTTTCGGAAACTTGTAGATGCGCTTGCGAATATCCATAAAGCGCAACGCCAGGTCTTCGAAGGCGACATCGGGATGCTCATACATCACCCACATGACTTTGGCGGCATCCATTGGCGACCCGCCCCCTAAAGCAATAATGACATCGGGTTGGAACGAATTCAGAACCGCCGCACCCTTGCGCACCAGGCTCAGAGTCGGGTCGGCTTCAACCTCATAAAAGACCTCGACTTCCATGCCCTTATTGCGCAACAAAGAGCGTAGCTCTTCGACATGAGGCGTGTTATTAAACAAGAATTTGTCGGTTACAATACAAGCGCGTTTCTTGCCGACCAGATCGTCCATGGCAATCGCCATCGCGCCGCGACGGAAGTAAATCGATTTGGGTAATTTGTGCCACAACATATTTTCCGCCCTCTTTGCCACGGTTTTTTTGTTGATCAAATGCTTGGGGCCAACGTTTTCGGAAATTGAATTACCACCCCAAGAACCGCAACCCAGGGTCAACGACGGTGCTAGGGCAAAGTTGTATAGATCGCCGATGCCGCCGTGCGAGGTCGGCATATTCAATAGGATGCGCGCGGTCTTCATCTTGTCGCCAAAATAGCGAATGCGATCGGTGTTTTCATCCTGATCGGTATAGAGACAAGAGGTATGTCCGATGCCGCCCATCTCCACCATAATAACGGCCTTAGCCACTGCATCTTCGAAGGTGGACGCGCGGAACATGCCCAGCGTCGGCGACAGTTTTTCGTGCGCAAATTCTTCATCGGCGGTCAATTCGGCACCTTCACCGATCAGCACTTTAGTAGAAGGTGGCACGGTGACACCGGACATCTCGGCAATTTTAAGCGCCGACTGGCCGACTATATTGGCGTTCAAGGCCCCATCGATCAACAGCACCTTACGTACCTTATCGGCTTCGCTGGCGCTGAGAATATAGCCACCGTATTTGGCAAAGCGCGCCTTCACGGCATCGTAGACCGAATCCATGACAATCACGGCCTGTTCCGATGCACAGACCACACCGTTGTCGAAGGTCTTCGACATCAGAATGGAGGACACCGCCCGTTTAATATCGGCCGTCTCATCGATCACCACCGGCGTGTTCCCGGCGCCGACACCGATCGCGGGCTTGCCGGATGAGTATGCGGCCTTGACCATACCCGGGCCACCGGTCGCGAGGATAAGATTTACGTCCGGATGTTTCATTAAGGCATTGGACAGCTCTACCGAGGGCTGTTCTATGTAGCCGATAATATCGGCCGGCGCACCGGCCGCGACGGCCGCATCGAGGACCAACTTGGCCGCGTAATTGGTCGCCTTGCAGGCGCGTGGGTGGGGCGAGAAAATTATACCGTTGCGGGTCTTTATGGATATCAGTGCCTTAAAGATCGCGGTGGACGTTGGATTGGTGGTCGGCACGATTCCGCAAATAATGCCAATGGGTTCGGCGATGGTCAGGGTGCCAAACTCGACGTCTTCTTCGATAACGCCGCAGGTCTTGTCGTCTTTATACTTGTTATAAATATATTCAGAGGCGAAGTGATTTTTAATCACCTTATCTTCGATCACACCCATGCCGGATTCTTCAGCGGCCATCTTGGCCAAGGGGATGCGGGCATCGGAGGCGGCTAAGGCTGCCGCGCGGAAAATCGTGTCAACCTGTGATTGACTGAAGCCGGCATAGGCATGCTGGGCGACCTTCACTCGAGCAACTAGGGCATCGAGCTGCGCAAGGGCGGGATTTCGGTGTTGAGTCATGATTTTACCTCTAGCATATTAAGTTCGGTTATCTAACAAAGGGCTGGGCGCCGGACCTTTAATGATGCACAGGGTCGGAATGCTGAAGGTGAGCGCTGTGCTTTTAACGGTTTCTGGGCTATCTGAAACCACAGTTAAAAACGACAATTTCTTGGTCCTTTTGAGATACGAGCGAAGTGTAATAAAATTACGAAACTGGGAATTGATGTGAATCATTTTACGGTCAGTTGGAATGTTCAACATTAGGCTCAAGACCCTCTATCTGTAAGGTTAGTTGGGTTATTAGACATTTCAAGCCATGAAACTGGTGGGATAAATTTTGGTACTTTACCTACAAATCGAATTATTTGGGATCGAGGTCACCAACGAGTCAATGACCTGCGGCACTGGGCCGTCGGACCGAAAGGGTTAATAGTAGGTTCAGTTTAAATCTGTATCGTATGCTGGTTAATCCAAAAGGAAGCTCAACCATGATGTGTCGTTCGACCCCCATGCAGGCTGCTGCGTTTACCGTTCTCTTGGCTACTGGTGCTGCGCAATGGGCCAGTGCCCAGACCGAGCCCTTTAGTGTTGAGCTGCAAGTTAATGCCGAAGATCGCGATCCGGATACGGCATGCGCTATCGCCTATGACGACGCCGCGGGCCAAGCCCAAGAACGGATCGATGCGTATTACCGCGCGACCGAAGCGGATCAATCTTACCGGGCTATATTGGTCCGCCAAACTCAGACGCGCTCGCTGACGGCGCAGGGCAGCGCCCTTTGCGAAGTCGATAGTTATTGGCAGGCTTTGAACCGCGATGTAGACACGCTAAATGCCAATGAGTCCGATGCCTCGGCCAGCGCTAGTGAAGCCGACCGGACGATTGATTCAAACGGACCATTAATAGGTAGCGAGCAGTATATTGACGGGGTCTACACCAGTACCTGCGAGAACACGCGCAATGGCGATCTATGTTGGCAGCGCATTGTTAAACAGGCACAGGCCGACCTGTTTGACAGCCTTACCGGCAAGGGCATCGACCTAGCCTTGAATGCCTTACAGTATCTGGATTTTGCCGGACGCCAGCGCGATGAACAGAATCGCCGGCAGCTCGACATGACTGCCGACGGGCGCTTTTTCTTTCGCGTCGTTGATGTCGACTTGACGCCAACACCCTCGAGCGCGATCCGCATCGATCGAAAAAACAGTCCGATGGTTCCGCGCACCAGCCCGTCATCCTCAACAGCCAAAATGGCCATCGCGAAAAAAACCGGTAGCGCGTCCGATCTGACATTGAGGGTGTTTTACAGCGCCGATGGCAACGATCTGGCTCAGACCGATCACCTAGCCATCAGCGCTAACCGCTGGGGACTTGGCCTATGGAACCAGGACCAGATCGGCTTTGCGATCTTTTCCGGCTATGACCGATTGGGCCTGGGCGACAACGCGAATCGGGTCAAGACCGTTGCAGGAGGCTACGAGACCTTTGGCGTGGGCATGGGCTTTCGGCTCTGGCCCGGGCGCGCCTTAAGTGTTGAAAATATGCTCTACTATGTCGATGCCCAGCCCTATCGTGCGTTGATCGATCCGGGCTGTACCAGCTGCACGGCCCGGTTGTACCAGTCGGACGACTATGTCCAGGCAACGGTGAATATAAAGACCAACTCCGATGGCCTCAACATTGGTTGGATCTTTACCTGGAAGCTGCTCCAGCCCGGCAGCGACATCGATTCCCTCTCCTCCGGCCTCTACTTGGAGCTGCAATTTTAACCGAGCGGGCCGAACATCGGTTGAGGTACTGTTGCGGCGGGCCCTTTACCAGTAGACTGGCGCTCCCCCCAGTCCGGTAGCCAAGCGAAATGTCGAACGAATCTAAGGCCGTCGCCTTTGCCATGGCGGCCATCTTGCTCTGGTCCACGGTCGCCACGGCCTTTAAAATTGCTCTACAGTATCATTCGGTTATTGGTCTACTCGCTGGTGCGTCGCTCACTTCGGTCTTGGTATTGATGGCGATCTTGTTCGCCCAGGGTAAACTGCTACGGGCTATCCGATCCTTTCCGAGCAATTTGCTCAACGCCCTCCTGCTTGGCAGTCTCAACCCGGTACTTTATTATCTGGTGCTGTTCGAGGCGTATCGGCGCTTACCAGCGCAGGTCGCCCAACCGGTCAATTACACCTGGGCCATCACCCTGGCCTTACTTAGTGTACCGATCTTAAAACACCGACTCACCCGGCGCGACCTCTGGGGCCTCTTGCTGGGCTATTCTGGCGTGGTGGTGATCTCTATCGCCGGCAAAGAAGTCACCGGCAGTCTAGACTATTGGGGACTTGCACTGGCGATCTTCTCGACCCTATTGTGGGCCGGATTTTGGCTGCTCAATACGAAAAAAAACAACCTCGATCCGATTATCGGCCTGTTCCATAATTTCCTCGTTAGCCTGCCAATTTTAGGACTGTTGATCTGGTTCGTGCCGCCACCGCCGGTTCAATGGGGGCTAATGTCGATCACCAGTCTAGTCTATGTCGGCCTGTTTGAGATGGGCATTACCTTTGTATTCTGGCAGATGGCGCTGATGCGAACCGGCAATGCCGCTCGCCTAGGCACGCTGATTTTTTTGTCGCCCCTAATCAGCCTATTCTTAATTCATCTGGTGTTGAAAGAGCCACTGCAACTGGCCACCTTTTTAGGTCTGGCACTTATTATTGCTGGGGTCATCAGCTCGCGCAAAAAGCCCTAAGGCCTAGCGCATTGACCCCCTAATTCAACTAGGAGCTCGGCAATCAGACCATGACCTATTCATTGATGCTCGACACGCCCCGCCTCACCTTGGTCGGCACCCATGACATCGATCTGCTTCAGCTGACCGACTATTTTCAAAGCAATCATCACCATTTGGTGATGAGCGGCGGCTTTATTCCGACCACCGAGACCGAAATTCGAGCCGTATTCGACAGCTGGCACAGCAACATTGCCCGCGACACCGAAGTGCGCCTATTTATGATCTTAGACGAACAGCTTATCGGTATTATCGGTATCAGTCAGATCGTCCGGAGTGCCTTTCAGGCCGCTTATCTGGGCTACAATATAGCCGAAGTTGAACAGGGCAAGGGCTATATGACCGAAGCGCTGACAGGCGCTATCGAACTGGCCTTTGGCCCGCTCAACCTGCATCGCCTGATGGCCAATTATCGACCGGCTAATCTCGCCAGCGGGCGCGTCTTGGCAAAACTAAACTTTGTTCGAGAAGGCTATGCGAGCGACTACCTGATGGTCAACGGTCACTGGGAAGATCATATCCTGATGGCCCTAACCAATCCGCATTGGACAGCGAACCGAATCTGAACCGATGACGTTTGAGCCGATAAACCTAAGCACAGGGGCCGACCAGCTCGGTCGCCCTTCCGTAAGGAATCGCCCATTATGACATCACCTATTACAACCACGACTAATGCAACAAAGCCGATGTCGGCCCTAATTGGTCACCGCGGATTACCCAGCCAGGCACCAGAAAATACCGCCGCCAGCCTCAAGGCAGCCTTTGAGCAGGGTATCGACTGGATAGAGGTGGATGTCACCATGGCCGGTGATGGCTCGTTGGTGATTTTGCATGATGCCGACTTACGGCGCTTTGGCCAGCCGGATCGGACCTTGGCGTCACTCGACCGGGCAGCCTTACTCCAGGTCGATGCCGGCGGCTGGTTCCACGCCGAATTCGCGGGCGAGCCCATTCTCTTTATGACGCAGCTCTTAACGTTGGTGCGGCGCTATCGACTCGGACTAAATTTGGAACTAAAGATCAATCCCGACCTCGCGATGCCGGAGCAGGTCGATGCCGTAATCGAGGCCTTGCGCCCGGCTGCACTGGACCCTAGCAAACTGGTGGTGTCGAGTTTCGATCATCGGGCCCTTACTCGCTTACGTCAGCGCTGGCCGGAGGTGGCCATCGGCATCCTCTTTGGCGCGTTACCCGTGGACCTGCCGGCGGTCCTTATCGCCCTCAAACCGGTGTCGATCCATTGCGATCAAGCCTTACTGACGGCACCACTCGCGGCGAAAATCGTGCCGCTTTATCCGCTCTATTGCTATACGGTGAACGACAGCGTGACCCTAGCAACGTTACTCTCTTGGGGCGTGAGCGGCGTCTTTAGCGATCGCGCCGGTGCCGAGGAGCTGCGTCAGGTAGTGCTTGATCGCACTCTGACTAGATAAGGTCCTGCCCCAACCTAAGGTAAACACGCAACTCGACGAATAGGTCGAGCCTGTTCAAATAAGCGGCGCGGGCCCTGACAATGGTTGGTTAATTGGTCTGGCCTGTTATGATCTGCGCCATTATCACATGGCACAACGGACGGAAAGCTCAGATGACCTTGCAAATATTGCGCAATGCCCGTGTTTTTGCACCGGAAGCGCTCGGCGTGACGGACCTGCTCATCGGTGGCAATAAGATACTGGCCATGGCAGCCAACCTTGAGTTGAATTCTAATCTGGCCATCACCGAATTAGATTGCGCAGGGCAGATCGTCTGTCCCGGCTTTGTCGACACCCTAACCCATGTTACCGGCGGGGGCGGTGAAGGTGGCTTTGCCACCCGCACGCCAGAAATGCAGCTCAGCGACGCCATTCGCGGCGGTGTGACCACGGTCACCGGTGCCTTAGGCACCGACGCGGTGTGTCGCACCCATTTGGAACTGGTTGCCAAGGTAAAGGCCCTCAAAGAGGAGGGGCTCTCCGCCTACTTCTACACTGGCAATTACCACTTCCCGGTTAAGACCCTAACCGGCTCGATACAGCAAGATATAATGCTAATCGAGGAATGCATTGGCATCGGCGAGATTGCCATTGCCGATCATCGCGGCAGTCAGATGAGTTGGGCAGAGCTTGCCCGGGTCGCAGCTGAGGCGCGCGTCGGCGGCATGTGCTCGCTCAAGGCCGGCATCGTTAGCGTGCACGTCGGTGGCAGTGCCGATGGCCTGAAAACCCTATTCGATGTCGCCGAACACACCAACATACCGCTCAGTCAGTTTTACCCGACCCATATCAATCGCAGTGCCGAATTGCTTCAATCCGGCATTGGCTTTAACAAGGCCGGCGGTACCATAGACTTTACCGCCAGTTCGACCCCGGAAATTGCCGCCCAAGGCGAGGTGCGCTGCGCCACCGCCTTAGCCTTGGCTCTGGCGCAGGGTGCCCACTCCGATCGCATCACCTTCAGCACCGACGGCCACGCAAGCCTGCCGGAGTTCAATGCCGACGGTGACTTAGTCAGCATTAAGGTTGGCAGTATGGATTCCCTGCTGCAAGAGCTGCATTATGCGGTTCATCAGGAAAAACTCAGTTTTGAACTGGTATTAAAAGCCATCACCAGTAATCCAGCACGTATACTCAAGCTGCACCAGAAGGGTCGACTCCGCCAAGGCGGCGATGCCGATCTATTAATCTTGAATCCAGACACTCTGGCCTTAAATGCCGTTATGGCAAACGGTCAGTGGTTTATGGTCAACGGCCAAATTACCCGCAAAGGTACTTTCGAAGCTTAATTAGGAGCCGAACTTGTCACAAAAAATTGGCTTTATCCTGTTGCCCGGCTATTCCTCGATGAGCTATGTCTCCGCGATGGAACCTTTGTTGATGTGCAATGAGTTAATGGGCGAAACCCGTTTTGAAACTTTCACGGTGGCCTTGGCCGATAACCGCTCACTGTCGAGCTTGGGCAATCCGATCGATACCCACTATTCGCTCGGTGATGCCCCTGAGGCAGACGCGTGGATAGTGGCCGGCATGTCACCGGCGCGCCACCCCAAGACACCGGGTCTGGACGAATTCTTACTCACTCGGTCTACCACCGCGGCGCTGGGCGGCCTAGCTTCGGGCAGCTATACCCTTGCCAAGGCCGGCCTGTTAAATGGTTATCGTGGCGTCGTACATTGGCTCACACTGGAAGAGTTGGTCAAGGAACATAAGTCGATCTTGCTGGCCAATGAACAGTTCTGTATCGATCGCGATCGTCTGACCTGTCGGGGCGGCAGCGCCAGCCTCGATTTGATGCTGATGTGGATCGCCAAGCAGGTCGGAGCCGACACCGCAGAGGCCATTTCCAAATATTTTGTCAATGAGCGACTCGGCATCCCCAGTAATGCCATGCATCAGGAACTGAGCGAGCGGACCCGTGCCGAGCAACCGAAAATGGCCGAAGCCTTGGAGTTGATGGAAAACAATATCGAAGAGCCCCTGACCACCGATGATATCGCCTTCCACGTCAAAATCAGCCGGCGTCAGCTAGAGCGTCTATTCAAGAAACACCTCAGCGCCGTGCCGAGCCGATACTACTTACAGATCCGCTTAGAAGAGGCCCGCTCGCGACTATTTAATGGCAACGAGAGCATCGCCGACATTGGCCTGGGATGCGGCTTTTCCTCCGGTGCGCATTTTTCCACAGCTTACCGAAATCAGTATGGTTTAACACCGTCAGAAGATCGCAGCCTGAATCATAAGATGCAGCTCGCCAAATAGGCAATTAGCTCTGAACTCATTGGGTCATATGCCTTCCCATCATCACGAGACTGGCGCGCGCAAATCATCCCGCTCTGAACTGGCCTAGCCATTGAAATGCCGCACGATCGGCATACACTGGACAGACCTCATGCCATCAACCTATCTAACGGAACTAGGGCACTGGGATTATCCTCAAAAGGATCCGCTTATGAATAAACGCGCTAGCCAACGTACTGCTCAAAAATTGCCGATCCGGCTACATTTTTTTGGCGATCAAACCGATGTCAGCGAATCCCAAGATATTTCAGCGGGCGGTTTTTATGTTTGCACCGACTCGGTGCGCCAGTTGGCCAAGGGGGTCGTTGCTCTGGTCTTTATCGGCAATAACCGTCAACCGGTGCTGGCCGAGGTGGTGCGCATCGAGGACAGCGGTGCCGCTTTTGCCCTATTCAATGAGACACCCGACTGAGCCCTGTTTCATCGGCGCGACAAGTGCTTTCAGATAATCCCTTTTTTACTGCGTTAGCCTGTAATACTCTGTCGCCTTAGCAAAAGCTTTTTGCGGCATTTTTTCCTAGAATAGGGGTTCGGTTAAATCAGTCTGAACCCTGGAACAACCTTCACTAGATAAGAGACGACACAGATGACCCCTATTACGCGCGACCAATTCGACGATGTTATGATGCCCAACTATGCACCCGGCAAAATCATTCCGGTGCGTGGCGCTGGCTCACACGTCTGGGATCAGGCCGGCCGAGAGTATGTCGATTTCGCCGGTGGCATCGCAGTCAATGTTTTGGGCCATGCCCATCCCGCCCTAGTCGAGGCACTGACCACCCAGGGCCAGGCACTGTGGCATCTATCCAACGTTATGACCAATGAGCCGGCCATCGAACTCGCACGGAAATTGACCGAACTGACCTTCGCCGACAAGGTGTTTTTCTGCAGCAGCGGTGCCGAAGCCAATGAGGCCGCGTTAAAACTCGCTCGTCGCCATGCCTTTGTGCATTTCGGTCCAGACAAGCATGAAATTATTTCGACCCTGGGTTCGTTCCACGGTCGCACCCTCTTTACTGTGTCCGTCGGCGGGCAGGCAAAATACAAGGAAGGCTTTGAGCCCACCCCTGGCGGCATCAGCCACGTTCCGTTCAATGACCTTGAAGCCCTGCGCGGACAAATTTCGGCGCGTACCGCCGCGGTGATACTCGAGCCGATCCAGGGCGAGGGCGGTGTTACTCCGGCCACTCAGGCTTACCTGGAAGGTGCCCGTCAACTTTGTGACGAACACAATGCGTTGTTAATTTTCGATGAAGTTCAGTGCGGCGTCGGCCGTACCGGTAAGATGTATGCCTACCAACAGTTTGGTGTCATACCGGATATCCTATCGTCGGCCAAGGCATTGGGCGGGGGCTTCCCAATCGGGGCCATGCTCTGCACCGATGCCGTGGCACCGAGCTTGGCGTTTGGCACGCACGGTTCAACCTATGGCGGCAACCCGCTCGCCTGTGCCGTGTCCCTGGCCGTTTTGGACGAATTGACCAAACCGAGTGTCTTAGACAACGTCACGCACAAAGCCGAACGTTTCCGCGCCGGACTCGCAGCCATTAACGCGCAATTCGGTCTCTTTCAGGAAGTACGCGGCATGGGCCTACTGATTGGTATCGAACTGACCCCGCAATGGCACGGTCGAGCCAAAGACATAGTCGGCGCGGCGTTAGAGGAAGGCTTGATGATGCTCGTGGCCGGGCCAAATGTACTGCGTTTTGCCCCCTCGCTGATTATTCCAGATGCCGACATCGATAAGGGTCTGGCGCATTTGACAGCAGCCATTGCGAATCTAACCGGTCACTGATGCGCCGCTTAAGCTGAGTTATTTTGGCATTATTGCCCTGACCCATTGTAGATCCCGTAAGGGATCTTGTTATCTATAAGGAACGATCATGCTGTTGGTGCGACCCTCGACCTTTAGCGATTTGGCCGGTATCGAACGGCTACTCGACGATACCGACGCCCGTGTTACCACTTTACCGAAAGAGCGGGATAAGCTGTCAGAAAAAATCAGCGAATCGGACGATGGTTTTCGCGGTGATACAGATGGGGAAGGCCCGTCTTCCTTTTTGTTTGTACTGCAAGATACAGACAGCAACGAATTGTATGGCACCTCGGGTATAGACGCCGAAGCAGGCTGCGGTTATCCGTTTTTCAATTACCGTCTCGATGAAATCGTACATGCCTCACATCACCTAAATATCAGCTCCAAGGTGCCGGTCCTTTTCTTGTCCCATGAGTTGACCGGCCGGACGCTGTTGCGCTCCTTTACCATCGATCCGGCGCTGACAAAATCTGACGGCTTTGATCTGCTGTCGCGTGCGCGTTTAATGTATATTGCCGCCAACAGCGATCGTTTTCATCAGGAGGTAATCGCAGAAATACAGGGCATCTTCGACGAGAAGGGTGCTTGCCCTTTTTGGGATGCGGTCGGGCGGAAATTTTTCGATATGGATTTTTTAACCGCCGATTATTACTGTTCAATGAAATCCAAAACCTTTATGTCCGAATTGATTCCGCAACATCCGGTCTATGTGCCCCTGTTGCCACCCGAAGCCTCGGCGACCATTGGCCAGAATCACCCCGCGGCCAACCGCACTTGTCAGTTGCTGTATCGTGAGGGCTTTCATAGGTCCAAGTTTATCGATCCGTTCGATGGTGGTCCGGTTTTAAAAGCGCAGTTGCGTTATACCCATACTATTAGCAACATCCGTTTTAAGACGGCGCGCCCGTCCGATGTGGTCGGCGGGATGAAATATCTAATCAGTAACCAATCCAATCAAGACTTTCGTTGTGTTATCGGCACCCTAGTCGACGGCATCGGCGATTCCATTCGCATCTCCCTGGATGTGGCCGATGCACTCAATGTCCAAGCCGGCGACGACATCGCTTACTCGCCGTTATAAGGAGCCGCCCAGTGTATATTCGACCTATTCAGCGAACCGATCTGGACAGCCTGTGTTTGATGGCCAAGCATTCCGGAGTCGGTGTCACATCCTTGCCCGACAACCGTCAAAAGATGGCGGCCAAACTTGACCAGGCCTTGGCGTCATTCGAAAAAAGTCTACCGCTAACCGAGCGGGTGTATCTATTTGCCCTGGTCGATGAGAGCACTGAAGAGCTGGCCGGCATCTGCGCCCTAGAGTCGAGCATTGGCCATGGTGATGTCTGGTATAACTATCATGTCGGCAAATCAGTCCATGCCTCGCGCGAAATCGGCGTGCACAAGATAACCCAGACACTGTACCTGAGTAATGACCTGACCGGTTGTTCGGAAATTGCCACCCTGTTTTTAATGCCCAATTTTCGCAACAATCAAAACGGTCATTTATTGAGTCGCAGTCGCTATCTCTTTTTGGCTGAGTTTCCAGAATTATTTGGTGACGAGATCATTGCCGAGATGCGCGGTTACAGCGACGAAGACGGCAACTCTCCATTTTGGGAAAGCCTCGGTCGTCATTTTTTTCAGATGGAATTTTCTGATGCCGATTATCTAACCGGCCTTGGCAACAAAGTTTTTATCGCCGAACTGATGCCGAAGTTTCCGATCCACGTGCCCATGTTAACGGCAGAAGCCCAAGCCGTGATCGGAAGAGTTCACCCCCAAACAGAGCCGGCCTTGGCCATGCTGAAATCTGAAGGATTTGAGTTTAACCACTATATCGATATTTTTGATGGCGGCCCCAGCGTCGGCACCAAGATCAAAAATATTCGCGCCGTGCGCGAGAGCAAAACCTACCAAGTTGGCATTTCGGATCAAACCCCGGCACCGGATTTTGGCGTCAAACACGGGCTGCTGATGGTCAGCAACCGTCAGTTGGGCGAATATCGAGTCTTGTTGGTCGACCAAGGTGCTGCCGGTGACGATACCCTATGGCTGAAACCCGCCCAGGCCAACATTCTGCATGTCCGCGCAGGCGACACCGTCCGCGCCGTGTCTTTGCGTCCCAAGGAGTTATAAAGATGACAGACAAAAGTCTTTTAATCGACGGCCACTGGATTCAGGGCCAAGGCGAGCATTTTGAATCCCTCAACCCGGTCACCCAAGCCTCGGTCTGGCACGGCAACGCGGCCAGTGGCGCCGATGTCGATGCGGC
Organism: Reinekea sp.; assembly: GCF_982785585.1. Taxonomy (NCBI): domain Bacteria; kingdom Pseudomonadati; phylum Pseudomonadota; class Gammaproteobacteria; order Oceanospirillales; family Saccharospirillaceae; genus Reinekea; species Reinekea sp. The sequence goes on from NZ_CEYAVF010000016.1 coordinate 41,339, forward strand.
CATTGGGGCAGCACGTCAGGCGTTCCGCAGTTGGCAACATACCAGTCTGGAGACGCGCGTGGCGATCTGCCGCCGCTTCGCCGCCTTACTCAAAGAGCAGCAAGAACGGCTGGCCTTTATCATCGGCAGCGAAACTGGCAAGCCGCTGTGGGAGTCGCGCACGGAAGTCGGGGCGATGATTGGTAAGATCGACATCTCGATCACCGCCTATCAGGAACGAACCGGCACCAAAGTTACCGCCCTGCCCGATGGTGAGGCAGTGCTGCGGCATCGACCGCACGGCGTGGTGGCCGTGTTCGGGCCCTATAATTTCCCCGGCCACCTGCCCAATGGTCATATAGTCCCGGCCCTGATCGCCGGCAATTGCGTGGTCTTTAAGCCGAGCGAGCAAGCGCCAAAAATGGCGCAAGAAACCGCCAAGCTTTGGCAGCAAGCGGGTCTGCCCGCCGGTGTGCTCAATCTGTTACAGGGTGCCGCTCCGACCGGCATCGCCTTGGCCAATCACGACGGTCTAGACGGCCTGTTTTTTACCGGTTCCTCCTTGACCGGCGAGCGCATCCATCAACAGTATGGCGGCCAAACCGGCAAAATTCTGGCTCTAGAGATGGGCGGCAACAATGCCCTGATTGTCGATGAGGACATCGATGAAGCTGGCGCCCTGCACCATATTCTGTTCTCTGCCTTCGTCTCGGCCGGGCAGCGTTGCACCTGCGCTCGCCGGCTGATGATCGCCAATGGCGCGCAAGGCGATGCCTTCCTAGAAAAACTGATCGATGCCACATTAAAACTGGCTGTAGGACATTTTGATGCCGACGAACAACCCTATATGGGCTCGGTGGTGTCCTTGCACGCCGCCGAGCAACTGCTCGCGGCGCAGCAGCATCTGGTCGCTCAAGGCGGTCATATCCTGCTCGAAATGACCGCGCTTGAACCAGGCACCGCTCTGCTCTCACCGGGCATCATCGACCTGACCGATGCCCACGATGTGCCCGATACCGAATACTTTGGACCGCTGCTGTCGGTCTATCGGTACGATAGCTTTGCTGAGGCCATCGAGCTGGCCAATTCAACTCGTTACGGCCTGTCCGCTGGTCTCTTGTCGAATTCGCGTGAGCGCTATGACCTATTTCTACGCGAAATTCGTGCCGGCATCGTCAACTGGAACAAACCCACCACCGGGGCCAGTTCGGCAGCACCGTTCGGCGGTGTCGGCGCCTCGGGCAATCACCGCGCCAGTGCCTATTATGCGGCCGATTACTGCGCCTACCCGGTAGCCTCAATGGAAAGCCCTGACATGTCGGCGCCGGCGACCCTCTCGCCCGGCATGAACCTATGAACGCGTTTGAAATGAACTTCGATGGACTGGTCGGGCCGACCCACAATTACGCCGGCCTGTCGTATGGCAATATCGCGTCCCAGTCTAATGCCACCGGGATTTCCAACCCCAAGGAAGCGGCCAAGCAGGGTTTGCTGAAAATGAAGGCCTTAGCCGATATGGGTTATCGACAGGGTCTTTTGTTGCCCCATGAGCGACCGGCCATCGGTTCATTAAGGGCCTTGGGTTACCAGGGCAGCGATGCCGCTGTTGTGCGCCAGGTCGGGCGCGACAATCCTACCCTGCTCAGTGCTGTGTCATCGGGCTCGTGCATGTGGACGGCCAATGCCGGCACCATCTCGCCGAGCGCCGACACCGCCGATGGCCGGGTGCACTTCACCGCCGCAAACCTCAATGCCAAGTTCCATCGTTCGATCGAACATCCCACCACGTCGCGTATGTTGCAGGCCATATTTCACGATTCGCGCCACTTCGCGCACCACCCGGCCTTACCGGCGATCGCCAGTTTTGGCGATGAGGGCGCGGCCAACCACACGCGTTTTTGCGCCGAATACGGTGCGCCCGGCGTTGAACTGTTTGTCTACGGCAAGGAGGCCTTTAACGAGACCCGCCCGGCGCCGGTCAAGTTCCCTGCACGCCAAACGCTCGAGGCCAGTCAGGCCGTGGCGCGCTTGCATGGCCTGGGTGACGCTCAATGCGTCTTCGCTCAACAGCGTCCTGAAACCATCGATGCAGGGGTGTTTCACAATGATGTCATTGCCGTGGGCAATGGCAATGTGCTGTTTTATCACGAAACCGCCTTTGTCGATACCGCCCAGGTATTGGCCGAACTCGACGCCAAGCTGATCGGCGCCAAGCTGATCTCGGTCTGTGTGCCCAGCGCCGAGGTTAGCCTGCACGATGCTGTACGCTCGTACCTCTTTAACAGCCAGCTGCTGACGCAGTCCGATGGCAGCATGACGCTAATTGTCCCGGCGGAGTGTCGTTCAATAACCAGCGTGGCAGATTATTTGACGCGCTTGTTGGCCGACCCGGCCAATCCGATTCAAACCGTTCAGGTGTTTGACCTGAAGCAGTCGATGAATAATGGCGGCGGACCCGCCTGTTTGCGCCTGCGCGTGGCGCTTACAGAGGCCGAGTATCAGGCCATTCATCCGGGCGTTATTATCACACCGACCCTCTATCAACAACTCAACAGCTGGGTCGACCGACACTACCGAGATCGCCTAGTCGGCGCCGATCTGGCCGATCCATTGCTGATCACGGAAAGCCGCACGGCCCTTGATGAATTAACCCGCCTAACGGGTCTGGGCAGTATTTACTCCTTTCAACGCTAAGGCTTTAGGCCCTCATCACTAGGCCGCGAGGGTCCTATGATGCGGCCTTAAACCGCTTCGTCTGGGGCACACAGCCCCTCCTGCCCACGCTCAGATTCCACTGATGCGACAAAAATTCTCACCGACTAAATTAAATGAGCAGCTTTAAATTTCGATTAGGCGCTTTGGCATATTTCTAACTACACTTCAGTTGATGATGAGTAATCTGCAACTGCATCCAAGTCTTCACCTCCAGCAGACCAGCCTACTCTATAGTTGAAGGGGTCTTTCTTGAGTAACCAACTGACACTGCCCCACTTTGGCAAATGGTCTATTTTGTCCCTCCTAGCTGGATTACTTATTACCGCTTTAACGGTTAATGAAGTAAACAAACGCAATGAACAACTCATAGTCGAGGCCTTGGATAGCATTGCCCTGGACGCCATCGAGCAGATGAGAGGCCGTATCAATCTCTATCAGTATGGCCTGACCGCGGCCCGCGGCGCGATCCTGATGGTCGGCAGCGAAAATCTGAAGCGTGATTTGTTTCGCACCTTTATCAATTCGCGCGCGGTCGACACTGAGTTTCCCGGTGCCCGCGGTTTCGGTTTTATCCAACGCGTTAGCCAGGCCGACCTGCCAGACTTTGTTGCCTTTGCCCAAGCCGACGGTTGGCCGGACTATACCCTCAAGGAACTGAGCCCCAATCGGGCCGAACGGTTTATGATTCTGTATATCGAGCCGGTTGAACGCAACGTTCAGGCCGTGGGTCTGGATATTGGCTCGGAAAAACACCGCCGCGCAGCCGCGCAGGGCGCGATCGATACCGGCCTAGCGCAACTGACCTCGCCCATCACCCTGGTCCAGGCCAGTGGTCAGTCACAGCAATCGTTCCTGTTTTTGCTGCCGGTTTTTGCTCAGGGGGTGACGCCGGTCACCCGGGCAGAACGCAATGCTTTGGCCATCGGCTGGACCTACAATGCGCTGTTGATGGATGAGGTTTTGGCCGACCTGGATTTAACTACTGACCATATTCACTTGGAGCTGTTTGATGTCACCGATCCCAATCATCGGGTACAATTTTATAATAATGACCGCAGCGCCACTCAGGATTTGCATCGCCGTACGTCCACTCACCCAATGTTTGGCCGCAGCTGGGAGGCTCAATTTTCGGTGCAACCGGGCTTTATCGACGCCCTAACGTTAACCAATGTTGGCCAGATTGCCATTCTCGGCCTGATCATAAGCCTGCTGGCCACCGGCCTGGTTATGTCCACCCAGGCCTCGCGCAGAAACAAACAGCTGTTGATTGATCAACAGAGTCGCTTGGCCGCCATCGTTGAAAGCTCGGAAGACGCAATTATCAGCAACAACGATCAGGGCGTCATCACCAGCTGGAACAATGGCGCCCAACGCATATTCGGCTTCACCGCAAGCGAGGCGATCGGTCAGAATGTCGTTGCGCTGATTGTGCCGGCGCCGTTGCAGGCGGACGAGACGGCGCAGGGAAAGAAGGTGCAAGCCAACGAGGCCGTGCCAGTCTATGAAACCCATTATCAAGCTAAGTCGGCACCCTATCCCATGCCGGTTGCCGTCACCCTATCTGCGTTGATCGATAGCCAAGGTCTAGCACAGGGGGTGTCACGCACCATTCGGGATATTTCCGGTCAAAAGGCGGCTGAGGCGGCTATCGTGGAACTCAACATCCGTCTTGAAAGCCAAATATTGGAACGGACTGAAGCGCTGGCCGAACTCAATACCCTATTTGTCAACGTACTCAGGGCCTCGTCCGAGGTGGCTATTATCGCCACCGACCTAAACGGCCTGGTAACCGTATTTAACAGTGGTGCCGAACGACTTTTGACCTACAAACCCGGTGATGTGATCGGGCAATTGAGCCCACTGGTGTTTCACAGCCAGGCCGAAATCGACCGGCACGCAGACGAAATTTGGCACCACTTTAACGAGCGGGTGAGCGGATTTAATACCCTGGTGTTCAAAGCCAAACGCTTCGGCTCGGAAACGCATCACTGGACCTATATTGCGTGCGATGGCGCCCAAGTGCCTGTTTCTGTAGCGGTCACCGGTATCTTCAATGAAACCGAAGAGCTTGTCGGTTATCTCTGTATCGCAACGGATATCTCGCGCCAACTCGAGCATGAGCGGGATATTCTGGCGGCCCGAGACCAGCTCGAAATGGCGGCTAGCATTGCCAACCTGGGCATCTGGACATGGACCTTGGCCGACGATGGCCTGCAATGGAACGACTTCATGTATAGCCTCTACTATGACCGGCCAAAAAGCGACAAAAACGCGAGTCTGGACTTCGACCATTGGCAAAAATGCATCCACCCAGATGATCTTGAGCCAACGTCGAGCAGCCTGGCGGCGGCCATAAGCGGGACCGGACATTATGATCTGGTATTCCGCATCATCCTACCCGATGGGCGGATCCGATTCGTCCAAGCCGGTGCGCGAGTGGAACGAAACTCCAGTGGCGAGGCGATCCGAGTCACGGGCTTCAACCTCGATGTCACCTCGCAACGGGAACTGGAGGCCGTGTTGCGCAGCGCCAAAGAACAGTCGGACGCCGCCAGTGCCGCCAAATCGACCTTTTTAGCCAACATGAGTCATGAAATTCGCACGCCAATGAATGCGGTACTGGGCATGTTGCATTTGGTGCAGCAGAGCGATCTGACGGTCCACCAGCAAGACTATATCGCCAAGGCCCAGAAGGCGTCGAAATCATTGCTCGGGTTGCTCAATGACATACTCGACTATTCTAAAATCGAAGCCGGCAAGCTGGAGTTGGATCCCCATTCCTTTGCAATTGAAGAACTGATGCAAGATCTTGCGATTGTCCTATCCGGCACTCAGGGCAATAGCGATGTCGAACTGCTCTTCGATTTGGACCCCAAATTGCCCAAACATGTCTTTGCTGACAAGTTACGGTTGAAACAGGTTCTGATCAATCTCGCGACCAATGCCCTGAAGTTCACCCGCCAGGGAGAGGTCGTGGTGCAGATCAAGGAGCAGTCCCGCACCGCCCAAGAGTCCACCATTGCGATCAGCATTCGCGATACCGGGATCGGCATCAGTCCGGAACAGATTGAGCGTATTTTTGAAGGCTTTGTGCAGGCTGAGAATTCTACCACCCGACGCTATGGCGGCACCGGACTGGGTTTGGTGATCACTAAAAATCTCGTCACGATGATGGGAGGCGAACTCCTTGTCGACAGTATGCCGGATCGGGGTAGCTGCTTCTATTTTGGGCTAACGATGCCCGTTGTGACCCTTGTATCGGCCGATGACCGTTGGCAGTTTCCAGACCAGTCGTTAAACCTTTTGATCGTCGACGATAACCGGATTGCGCGCGAAATAATGACCGCAGCGGTCACGTCATTGGGCTGGTGGCCAACGGCGGTCGAATCGGCTCAGGATGTCCTGGATAGGTTCCAGCCAGGCTCCGGCCTCGATACCAATTTTGATGTCATGTTATTGGACTGGCGTATGCCCAACCTAGATGGCGGAGCCTTAATCAAGGCGTTGTTGGCCTTGCCGGACAATATCACCGTTCCGAAAATTGTCGTGGTTACCGCGCATGGTGAAGACTTGACCGAAACCGACATCGGCTTCATGCAGCCACCCATGATCGGCTACCTGACCAAGCCGGTCACCCCACAGCAAATCAAGGTGGCCATCTATAAGGGCCTCCCCAAACTGGGCCAACGGCCCCGCGCGGAGACGGCCCCTGTCGTTGTGGCTCAAAAACGTCTCGAGCATCTCAAGCTGTTGGTCGTTGAGGATAATGAATTGAATCGTCAGGTTGCTCAAGAGCTGCTAGCCATGGAAGGTGCCCAGGTTGATTTAGCCGAAGGCGGTATCGTCGGCGTCGCCACCGTGTTGGCCGGCCAAGTGGCTTACGATTTAGTTTTGATGGATTTGCAGATGCCCGATATAGACGGTTTGGAGGCCACGCGCCGGATTCGCAGCCACGGCGCCTTCCGCGATCTACCGATCCTGGCGATGACCGCCAATGTATCGGCAGAGGATCGATTAGCCTGCGCGGCGGCCGGTATGAACGGTCATCTCGGCAAACCGATCGACATCGATAGGGTCGTCGCCAGTATCATCCAAGCTCTGGCCGGTGCCAATCAGCCCAGTAAAATCGATGCAGATGCGATAGTGGCCTCCCCGGCGGATTCGCCTATCATCGAAAAAATCGAAAGTATCATGAAACGCTTTGGCGACAATATGCCGTTATTTATCAGCCTGCTGCCGACCTTCAATGACGTCTCAGCTAAATTGATCAGCGACCTTGAGCGGGCCATTGCACATCAGGACCCAAGCGCGGCCGCTGCGGCCTTGCACACCCTGAAGGGCAGCGGCGCCAACATGGGTGCCTCAGCGTTCCTAAAAAAGATTCGAGACGCCGAAGCGTTACTCAAGGCGGCGCCTTATGAGCCCCTAGTCAAGGCCCTGCCAAGCAATTTAGCGCAACAGTTGCGCCAGATATTGACCCAAAGCAGTGCGTTGCTGCAACAGGCGACCGCCGAAAAAGCACCATTGGCAACGCCGATGCTGACCGGAACTGCCCTGCCTTCTGCGGATTTTAAAGCCGCATTGGTTGAACTAAAGGCGCAGCTGGCTATTGGCAGCCTAACGGCGCTGACGCTATTTGATCAATTACCTCTAGAGTCGTTACCGCGTGGTTTGAGTCAGCATAAGATGCTCGGCTTAAAACCGTTGTTGATCGAACTGAATTATCCCGCGGCAATTCGCACGCTAGACGAACTGTTGGTGGGCCTCTGATGATAGAGACCTTGTTTAAGGGCCTGTCAACCCAGACGGCCAAACCTAGGTTATTGATCGTCGACGATCAACCGATCAATATTCATGTGATCAATGAAATATTCAAACAGGATATGGATGTATTGATGGCCACCAATGGCCCTAGCGCGATCGAGCTGTGTAAAAGTCAGACACCGGATCTGGTGCTATTGGACGTCATGATGCCTGGCATGACCGGCTACGATGTCTGCCGAGCCCTTAAGGCGGAGGCCTCAACTCAGGACATTCCGGTTATTTTTCTAACCTCTTTAGCCGAAGAACGCGATGAAATCTTCGGCTTCCAACTGGGTGCCGTTGATTTTATCAACAAGCCGATCAGCCCTATCGTTGTCAAATCGCGAGTCGACACCCAGCTGCGGCTAAAGCTGCAATCGGATCAGTTGCGTTCAATCGGCCTAACCGACGGCATGACCGGTATAGCGAACCGCCGGAGATTCGATGAAACACTCGACCAGCAATGGCGTGCCTGTGAACGAGACCGGGCAGCCCTGTCGCTTATTATTCTCGATGTCGATTTTTTTAAGGACTATAACGACCACTGTGGTCACCTGATGGGTGATCAATGTCTAAAGGCTATCGCTCAGGCGCTGGCGGTAACGGTCCGCCGTCCCACAGATTTGCTCGCCCGCTTCGGAGGCGAAGAATTCGCCTGCATCTTGCCTAGGACCGACGGTGCCGGTGCGCTTAATCGTGCGCAACAATTGCTCAAGGTCGTATGCGATCTTAAGATTGAACACCTGACTTCAAGGGTCAGCCCGGTGGTGACCATCAGCGCGGGCGCGGCAACATTAACACCGGATCGTTTTAAGACCGTGTTTGAACTGATTAGCCTCGCCGACAAGGCCCTATATCGGGCTAAGGAGGGGGGTCGCAACCAGGTACAGGTCATAATAGGGCCAGAGCCACCTGAAACTTAAACCCGGGCGGCGCCCGGAATCTCGAGGGAGCCGCAATGCCTTTCTATTGTGGCAGGGTCTCCCTATACTCAAGGCTCAACTTAAAATAAAAAGAGCCCATGATATGAATCGAACCTATCAACGAGGCTGGGGTTCTTGGTGGCTATCGGCCGTTCTCTTTGGTACCACCTTGCTCGGTGCCGGCTTATATTACCAAGCGCACCAAAACCTTAGCCAACTGCAGGATAGTGAGGCCATCAGCCAGACTGAATTGGCCGGACTGGAGCAACAGAACAGTGATTTGGCCGGCCAAATTGCTCAGCTCACCGAGCAGTTCGATCAACTTACGCGAGACAATGCCCGGCTGAGCAGCACTGAACAACAACTCAATCGCACCGCCAGCCAGACCACTCGACTCAACCAGTCCTTAGGTGACCAGATCGGTGCGCTTAAGAATTCGATTCGAGGAATGTCCGATCAAATAACACAACAGAAAGCCTTAGCCGCCACAGCTCGTGCGGAAAACTTAGATGCCGCGGCACTGGCCGAATCCGAGCAGGCCGATCTTCGGGCCCTAGTGACTCAAGCCCAGGCTAGGCAGGCAGAACTTGAGACCCAGCTAGCCGAAGCCGACATTGCACTAGCCGATGTGCAAGAAGAGTTGCTCGAAGCGCGTGCGCAACAAGCCAATACGCAGGCCCAACTGGTCGAAACTCAGGCCCGTTTAACGAGCCAGAGCGCACAATTTCAGACCGCTCAGGCAGAGCTAACCCTGTTAAAGGATGAGTTGAACAAGGCCGCCACCACCGCCGAACTCTTTCAAGCGGCGCGCCAACAGTTGGCGTTAAAACAGGCTGAGAACGAAACTTACAGTGAAACCATTGCGCGTCTGCAGACCGAAATGTCCGCCGAAGCCG